>NZ_BAAAMU010000015.1:0-139529 GCF_039529435.1 Nonomuraea maheshkhaliensis | reverse complement strand
GCGGCCAGGTCGCCGAGTTCCAGATCTTCGGCACCCCCGCGCCCAACCCCGACCTGACCGTGTCGGGCCTGACCTCCTCCCCGGCCTCGCCGGTGGAGACCGACGCGGTGACGCTGTCGGCCACGGTGCGCAACGCCGGCACCGCCGCCTCCGCCGCCACGTCGGTGACCTTCTACGCCGGGGACAGCAAGGTCGGCACCGCCACTGTCGGCGCGCTGGCCGCAGGGGCCACCGCGACCGTGTCGGCGAACATCGGGGCCAGGGACGCGGGCACGTACCAGCTCGAAGCCAGGGTGGACGAGCAGAACGCGGTCCCCGAGCAGAACGAGGGCAACAACTCCACCACCGGCACGCTGACCGTGCGGCCGGTCGACACGGCCGACCTGATCGCCTCCCCGGTCTCCTGGACGCCGGGCAACCCGGCCGCGGGCAACACGGTGACGTTCTCGGTCGCGATCAGGAACCAGGGCACCGTGGCATCCAGCGGGGGCTCCCACGGCATCACGCTCACCGTGCTCAACGACTCGGGGACCGTCGTCAGGACGCTGACCGGGTCGGCGAGCGGCGCCATCGCGGCCGGAGCCACCACCGCGCCGGTCTCCCTGGGCACGTGGACGGCGGCCGACGGCAAGTACACGGTGCGCACCGTGCTCGCCGACGACGCCAACGAGCTGCCGGTCAAGCGGGCCAACAACACCAGCACGCTGCCGCTGTTCATCGGGCGGGGCGCGAGCATGCCGTACGACACGTACGAGGCCGAGGACGCCGCCGTCGGCGGCGGCGCGACCCGCGTCGGCCCCAGCAGGGACGTCGGCACGATCGCCGGCGAGGCTTCCGGGCGGCGCGCGGTGACGCTCGGCCAGACCGGGGCCTACGTCGAGTTCACCACCAGGGCGCCGACGAACAGCCTGGTCACCCGCTTCTCGATCCCCGACGCCCCGGGCGGCGGCGGCATCGACTCCACCCTGAACGTCTACGTCAACGGCAGCTTCCTCAAGGCCGTCAACCTCACCTCCCGCTACGCCTGGCTGTACGGGGCCGAGTCGAGCCCGAACAACAACCCCGGCTCGGGCCCGCCCCGGCACATCTACGACGAGGCGAACCTGCTGCTCGGCACCACGGTCCCGGCGGGCGCCAAGATCCGGCTGCAGAAGGACGCGGCCAACACCTCCACCTACGCCATCGACTTCGTGGACTTCGAGCAGGTCACCCAGGCCGGCAACCCGGACCCGGCGAAGTACGCCGTACCGGCCGGTTTCGGGCACCAGGACGTGCAGAACGCCCTCGACAAGGCCCGGATGGACGCGAGCCTGACCGGCGTCTACCTGCCCGCCGGCGACTACCAGACGACCGGCAAGTTCCAGGTCTACGGCAAGGCGATCAAGGTGGTCGGCGCCGGCCCGTGGTTCACCAGGTTCCACGCCCCCTCGGGGCAGCAGAACACCGACGTCGGCTTCCGCGCCGACGGCACGGCGAACGGCTCGACGTTCTCGGGCTTCGCCTACTTCGGCAACTACGTCGAGCGCATCGACGGCCCCGGCAAGGTGTTCGACCTGACGAACGTGGCGAACCTGACGATCGAGAACGTCTGGATCGAGCACCAGGTCTGCATGTTGTGGGGGACGAACACCGACAACCTGACCATCAGGAACGCGCGGATCAGGAACGTGTTCGCCGACGGCCTGAACCTGACCAACGGCAGCACCGGCAACCACGTCACCAACGTCGAGACCCGCTCCACGGGCGACGACAGCTTCGCGCTGTTCTCTGCCACCGACCACAACTCCGGCGAGCAGACCGGCAACGTCTTCGAGAACCTGACCTCGCTGCTGACCTGGCGGGCCGCGGGCCTGGCCGTGTACGGCGGCTACGACAACACGTTCAGAAACATCTACATCGCCGACACGCTGGTGTACTCGGGCATCACGATCAGCTCGCTGGACTTCGGCTACCCGATGCACGGCTTCGGCGCGAGCCCGCCGACGACGTTCGACAACATCTCGCTGGTACGGGCGGGCGGGCACTTCTGGGGACAGCAGACGTTCCCGGCGCTGTGGGTGTTCTCCTCCTCGAAGGTGTTCCAGGGCATCCGGGTCAGCAACCTGGACATCGTGGACCCGACGTACAGCGGGATCATGTTCCAGACCGGCTACCAGAACCCGACCACCCCGCTGAACCCGATCAGGGACACGGTCTTCACGAACGTGTCGATCAGCGGGGCGCGCAAGAGCGGTGACGCGTTCGACGCCAAGTCCGGCTTCGGCATCTGGGTGAACGAGCTGCCCGAGCCGGGTCAGGGCCCGGCGATCGGGTCGGCCACGATCAACGGCCTCAGGCTGGCGAACAACCACACCGACATCAGGAACACGACCTCGACCTTCACCCTGAACGTGAACTAACCGTACAGATCGGCCCTGGTGGGCAACCCCTGCCAGTCGCTCGCGCTGGTCACCGCGGCGGCGCTCAGCAGCGCCCCGCGGTGCAGGCGTTCCTGGGGGGTGAGGCCGTCGAGCGCCGCGCTGATGTAGCCGGCCGCGAACGCCTCCCCCGCCCCCGAGGTGTCCACGATGGGCACCTGCCAGCCCTGCACGTCGTACCGCATCCGGTCGGCCCGGACGCTGGCGCCCTTGGCGCCCCGGTCGACCACGACCTCGCGCTCGGGGGTGAGTGCGGGCTTGACCAGGTCGAGCTCGTCCTGGCGGAGGAAGAGCAGGTGTGAGGCGCAGGCCAGCTCGCTGAGCACCTCCTCGGCCTCCCGTACGGAGGGCCACAGCTCGGGGACGTACTCGACGGAGAAGGAGATCACCACGTCGGCGTTCCTGGCCGCGCTCACGGCGGCGCGCACGGCCTCCAGCGCGTTCCTGCCCAGGCCGGCCGTGATTCCGGTCACGTGCAGCATCTTCGCCGCGGCGATCCGGTCGATCGGCACGTTCCCGGGGGTGAGCAGCGAGCCGGCCGAGCCCGCGCGGTAGTGGATCATCCTGGGCTCGCGCCCCACGCGCGTCTCCCTGAGGACCAGGCCCGTGCGCGTGCCCTCGGCCACGCGCACGTCGAGGACGTCCACGCCCTCGCCTCTGAGCGCGGTGAGCGCTCTGGCACCGAGCTCGTCGGCGCCCAGTTTGCCCAGGTACGCGGAGCGGTGGCCGAGCCTGGCCAGGGCGATGGCCAGGGTGAACTCGGGCCCGCAGACGTCCAGTCTGGCCTCGCTCTCGTGGCGGACCCGCCCGCTGGAGACGACCCCCAGCGCCTCCCCCAGGGTGTAGACGTCAGTCATGCGGCAGACTGTAGTGGCTCGGGCAGTCTCAAAAGGGATTTTTTGGACATCGTCCCAGGTTAAACCTGTGATCAAATATTTTCTGCAACTTTAGCGAACCTTTTCCCCAACCGATGACTCAAAGTAGTAGAGGGACCCGGCCCCCCGAGCCGGGTCTGAAGTTGTCAATACGGGGAGAGGAATCAGCACCCTCATGCAGAAGATCGCAGTAGGAATCCTTTCCGCCCTTGTGGGCGGATCCATGCTCGTGACCGGCGCGGGCGCCGCTTCCGCCGCCACCACCAAGCACGACACCCGTCTCGTCATCCGGGACATCAGCCCCAACCCCGTCGTGGTCAAGGGCGACGCCGAGACGACCGCGTACTTCGACGTCGGCGCCAGCCGCGACGTCAAGAAGGTCGAGTTCAGCGTGGCCCCCGCCGAGGGCTTCCACACGATGCGCACCAAGAGCCTCAAGGAGCTCGAGGGCTGGCGCTACGCCATCGGCTTCAACAAGAACGACCCGGCCGGCAAGTGGAAGGCCACCGCCGTGGCCTTCGACGGCGAGGGCAAGAAGCTCGCCGAGGACTCGGCGTTCTTCGCCGTCGAGATCGCCAAGGGCAAGGCCGAGACGCGGATCTCCCGCTTCAGCGCCAACCCCTACAAGGTCCGTAAGGGCCGGTCGATCTACTTCTCCGGCACCCTGCTGGAGCGCGAAGGCCGCTTCGACTGGGACGGCGTCCGCGGCGAGCGCGTGAGCATCTACTACCGCGCCAACGGCTCCAGCGCCTGGAAGTGGGTCGCCAGCGACTGGACCTCGCGCAGTGGCAAGTTCTTCGCCAAGACGCGCGCCTACAAGAGCGGCACGTTCCGCGCCGTCTACAACGGCGACCGTGAGCTCGAGGGCACCACGAGCCGCACCGACTACGTGCGGGTCTACTCCTGGCGTCGCTAGTCACCAGATCGTCTGAGGCCCGGCCCATTCGTGGGCCGGGCCTCCGGCATTCCTGGGGATCTTTACCTTTCCCAAGGTTTATCGATCATTTAATCGCCGCATGGTGAGTCCCATTGCATTGATCGATCCCCCTAAGGAGCTTCCGTATGCCGCACCCGGTGATCGCCCTCGTCCTGAGCGTGACGAGCACGCTGGTGACGGCCCCCGCCCCGGAACTGTCCGTACGCTATGAGCAGCCCGGCTCCCGCGGCGCCGAGGAGGCCAGGCGGCTGCTGAAGGACAGCGGCGTGCTGAAGACGCGGCTCCGGCTGCCCGAGCGCGTCGAGGTCGTCGCCCGTGACTGCGACGAGCCCGCCGCCCGCTGGAACCACGACAAGCGCCGGATCACCCTGTGCTACTCGCTGGTCGGCACGGTACGCGACACGATCAAGGGCATCTCCGAGACCGAGGAGACCGGCGAGCACGCCGAGGAGCACCGCATGGACGGCGCGCTGTCCGTGCTCTTCCACCACCAGCTCGGCCATGCCCTGACCACGCTCAACGGCCTGCCTGACAGCGACGCGCAGGCCGACCAGTTCGCGGCGCTCGCGCTGGCCGCCGACGCCCCCAAGCGCGTGGTGGCCGCCGCCGAGGCCCGCCACCTGCTGGCCGGCCACGCCGGCATCGGCCATCTGTCGGGCATGGAGGAGTCCGCCACGTTCGCCTGCCTGCTGTACGGCACGGACCCCGCCAGGTACGACCGGATCGCCAAGGGCGGCTGGGTCCCGCCCGAGCGCGCGCCCTCCTGCGCCGGCGAGTACGCCAAGGTCAAGTCGGCCATCGGCGACAAGGTCGTGAAAGTCGGCACCTGACGGGTAGCGTCCCGGGTATGCCCGACGACCTGCTCAAAGACCTCAACCCGTTCGACATCTTCGACGCCGAGGCCGCCCGGCTCGACCGGCACTTCTCGGGGCTCGACGAGGCCGGCTGGCTGCGCCCGTCCCGCTGCGACGGCTGGACGGTCCGTGACGTGCTGGCGCACCTGGCCGGCGAGGAGATGTACAACCAGGCGTGTCTGCACGGCTCCGTCCAGGAGCTGATGAGCCGCCTGGCCGACGAGGGGATCGGCGGCTACAACGACTTCAACGAGTGGTGCGTGCGGCGGCGCGGGGACCTGCCCGTCGAGGAGGTCCTGGAGGAGTGGCGGACGCAGAACGGCGCCACCCGCGAGCAGATGCGTGCCCTCGGCCCCGACGCCCTGCTCGACACGATGGCGGGGCCCTATCCGACGGGCCGGCAGGCCCTCCACTACGGCTCCGAGTACGCCACCCACGCCGACGACGTCGGCGCGCCCGTCTCCGCACAGGAGGCCCCCGGCCGGCTGGCCTGGCGGGTGGCGGTGGGCCGGTTCGTGCTCGCCGAGCAGGACGCCAAGGTGCGGGTGGAGCAGTCGGCCGACCAGATCGTGGCGGCCGTGGACGATGTCACGGCCACGCTGTCGTACCCGGAGTTCGTCGAGGCCACCGTGGGCCGCCTGCCCGCCTCCCACGGCCTCGACCCGCGCGTCGCCTCCGCGCTGAGGTGCCTGGCCTGAGCCTGAGACGGAGCCCGAGCCTGAGCCTGAGACGGAGACGGAGAGGAGCGCGATCATGTGGCTGCGCAACCGCGCGGGCACCGAGCCGGTCACCGCGCGCAGCCCGCTGGGGGCGCGTCGCGTGCTGTCGCTCGTCGCGCTCGTGCTCGGGGTGGTGGCGGCGGTCGTCTTCGCCGTGCTCGCGATGAGCACCGGCGCGCAGGTCTGGGTCTGGGAGGCCGTGATCGCGGCCGCGGTGGCGGTCATCGCCGCGATCGACCTGGCCGTGCTGCGGCACCGCCGCTCACGTCGTACGGGCGGATGACGCCGCGTGCGGGCTCGCGTCGTGCGGCGGATGACGTCACGTGTGCTGATGAGCCCGGATAATGAGGGGATGTCAACACCGCGGCAGCGCTACCGGGAGCAGGTCAAGAGCGAGATCAAGCAGGCCGCGCTCGCCCAGATCGGCGGCGGCGGGGCGGCGGCGCTGAGCCTCAACGCGGTGGCCAAGCAGCTGGGCATGACCGGGCCCGCGCTCTACAAATACTTCGACAGCCGCGACAGCCTGCTCACTGACCTGATCCTCGACGGCTACACGGAGCTGGCGGCCACCGTACGCGCCGGGATCCGTGACGGCGGGCCGCGCGAGCGCCTGCACGGGCTCGCGCGGGCCTTCCTGACCTGGGTCACGGCCAACCCGCACGTCTTCCAGCTGCTCGCGGGCACGCCGTCGCCCGGCTACCAGGCGCCGCCGGAGAGCGTCGATCGGGCCAGGGAGGTGCTGGGGCCGTTCCTGCCGGTGTTCGGGCAGGGACGGTGCGGGCCCGCTGTGGAGCCGCTGCGGGAGGAGATGCTGGGTTGGGTGGAGCAGACTCCCGCCGTGGCCGAGTGGGTGCGGGCGTACGCGCCCGACGGCGACCCGGCCACGGCGCTGACCGGGACCATCATGGTGTGGAGCCGGCTCCAGGGCGTCCTGAGCCTGAAGGTCCAGGGACAGTTCGCCGGAATGGGACACCGGGCGACCACGCTGCTGACCGCGGAGATGGACTCACTGGCCGACACCATGGGCCTCTAGCGTCGTCAGGACTTGCCGTACCTCTGGTTGAACCGCTCGACCCGGCCGGCGGTGTCGAGGATGCGGCCACGGCCCGTGTAGAAGGGGTGGCTGGCGGACGACACGTCCACGTCGATGACCGGATACGTCTTGCCGTCCTCCCACTCGATGCTCCTGTCGCTGGTCAGGGTCGAGCGGGTGAGGAAGGCGAAGCCGACGCTCGGGTCACGGAAGACGACCGGACGGTAGGCGGGGTGCAGGTTCTTTCTCATGGCCCCTGCAACCAGGTGACAACGGTTTTCATTCCCTGGCTTCCGGATCCAGTCCGAGCACGGTGCGGCCCCCGTCCACGGGGATCGTCGCACCGTTGACGAAGGCGGCGTCGTCGGAGAGCAGGTGGGCCACGACGGAGGCCACCTCGGCCGGCGCGGCGACCCGGCCGAGCGGGTGCAGCCTGGCCAGGTCGGCCTCCACCCGCGCCGCCTCCTCGGGTGTCAGACCGGCCAGGAAATCCTGGTACCGCTCCGTCGCCACCGAACCGGGGGCCACGGCGTTCACCCGGATGCCGTGCCTGCCGTACTCGACCGCGAGCGCCCTGGTCAGCCCCTCCGTGGCGGCCTTGGCCGTGGAGTAGGGCAGGCTGCCGGGCACCGCCCTGGTGGCCTGGTGCGAGGTGACGTTGACGATGGCGCCGGGGGTGCCTGCGGCCAGGAAGTGGCGTACGGCGGTCGCGCAGCCCACCACCGCAAGGTCCAGGTTGGCCGCGATCAGCGCCCTGACCTCGGCGATCGGCGACGAGTGCACGGAGAGGTCACGGAACACGGCCGCGTTGTTGACCCAGCCCGCCAGCGTGCCCGACTCCTGCGCCAGATCGGCCGCCCAGGCCGCCACCTCCTCGTCGGCCGCGTCACCGATCACGGGGACGACCCGGGGGCCGGCCCAGGACAGGGCCTCCTTGTCGCGTTCGACGGCCACCACCGTGTGCTCGTCGCGTTGGAGCAGCCGCTCCACCACGGCCCTGCCGATCCCGCGCCCACCGCCTGTGACCACATAGGAAATGCTCATGCTTCCGACGCTATGTCGGGCAGCGCCGTTCGGGGCGGCCTCGTCCCAGGACGCCTGTCGCGGACACCGGCTTCCGACAAAGTGACATGAATCACCGAGTCCGCCGGCTCATGAACGGGAACCAAACAGAGGTGATCGCGCCCGCCGCCCGAAGCACGTCCGCACGAATGATCGGCGCACTCGCGATCACTCAGACCGCCGGTTACGGCGTCCTCTACTACGCGTACTCGGTGCTCATCCCGCCCATGTCGCGCGACCTGAACGCCGGGGTCGCCCAGCTCACCGGGGCGCTCACGTTCGCGGTGCTGGTCTCCGCCCTGGCCGCGCCGCTCGTCGGGCGCCTGCTCGACCGGCGGGGCGGGCGCGGGCTGATGACGCTCGGCTCGGTGCTGGGCGCGCTGGCCGTGCTCGCCTGGTCGCAGGTCCGTACGGTGACGCAGCTCTACCTCGCGTGCGGCCTG
The DNA here is from genome assembly GCF_039529435.1 of Nonomuraea maheshkhaliensis. NCBI lineage: Bacteria > Bacillati > Actinomycetota > Actinomycetes > Streptosporangiales > Streptosporangiaceae > Nonomuraea > Nonomuraea maheshkhaliensis. Next base: position 131,189 of record NZ_BAAAMU010000015.1, on the reverse strand, counting down.
CTCGGGGTGGCGTCGTCGATGGTGCTGTACGAGGCGGCGTTCGCGGTGATCGTGGCCTGGTTCGACGCCGAGCGGCGGGCGCGGGCGCTGCTCGCGGTGACGGTGGTGGCCGGGTTCGCCTCCAGCATCTTCCTGCCGCTGACCGGGCTCCTCGTGGAGCTGTACGGGTGGCGGCAGGCCCTGGTCGTCCTCGCCGCCGGCTACGCGCTGACCGCCGTGCCCCTGCACGGGCTGGCCCTGCGCGGGCGGCCGGCGCCGCCCCACGCCGCGCGGCGGGAGATCGTCGTGACGGCCCTGCGCGAACGGCCGTTCTGGCTGCTCGTGGCGGCCTTCCTGACGCAGACGGGCGCGCTGGCGGTCATGGGGGTGCTGCTGGTGACCTACCTCATCACCCTGGGACACGCACCCGTGTTCGCGGCCGGCGTGGCCGGGCTGCTCGGCGTGCTGTCCGTGACCGGGCGGCTGGTGACGACCGGCCTCCAGACGCGCTGGCCGGTGGCGACGATCACGGCCGTCATGTTCGCCCTCCAGGGCCTGGCTGCGGTGCTGCTACCGCTGACCGGGCGCAGCGTGGGCGGGGCGGTCGTGGCGGTGGTGCTGTTCGGGCTGGGGTTCGGGGTGTCCACGATCGCCCGTCCCGCACTGCTGGCGGACCGGTACGGGACGGCCGCGTACGGGTCGCTGAGCGGGGCGCTGGCGCTGCCGATCACCGTCGCCAAGGCGGTGGCGCCGTTGCTGGCGGCCGGGCTGGCGCAGGTCGCGGGCTACCCGGCGGTGATGGCCGCGGTCGCGACGGCCTGCGGCCTCGGGGCCCTGTCACTGCTCCTGTACGGCAGGATGCCGGCGCGCCCTTGAGGGGCTTCGGACGGCTTCGGGTCGCGGACGGACGCAGGGGGGGGCTTGAGCGGCTTCAGGTCGCGCGCTCACCCGCCCCGGCCTACGATCGAGAGACCCACGGAACCCACGGGACCCAGGGAACCGACGGGACCCACGGGATCCACAGGACCACGGACCCACGGAAGCGACGGCGCCCACGGACCCACGAAAAATCGCGGAATCAGTCGGCCGTCTGCCGTGGGCGGAAACGACGACCCGCCCTCCCACGAACACGTAAGGTAGCCGCATGGATACCCCCACCGACGTCCTGCACCGCGTGTTCGGCTACGACGCGTTCCGTGAGGGCCAGCAGGAGATCATCGATCATGTCGTGGCGGGCGGCGACGCGCTCGTCCTCATGCCCACCGGCGGCGGCAAATCGCTCTGCTACCAGATCCCCGCGCTGGTGCGCCGGGGCGTCGGGGTGGTCATCTCACCGCTGATCGCGCTCATGCAGGACCAGGTCGACGCGCTGCGGGCACTCGGCGTGCGGGCGGGGTTCCTCAACTCGACCCAGGGCATCGACGAGCGGCAGCTCGTGGAGTCGGAGTTCCTGGCCGGCGAGCTCGACCTGCTCTACCTCGCCCCCGAGCGGCTACGTGTCGACTCCACGCTGCGGCTGCTCGGCAAGGGCGACATCTCGGTGTTCGCCATCGACGAGGCACACTGCGTGGCGCAGTGGGGGCACGACTTCCGTCCCGACTACCTGGAGCTGTCCAGGCTGCACGAGCTGTGGCCCGACGTCCCGCGCATCGCCCTCACCGCGACCGCGACCCCCGCGACGCACGCCGAGATCTCCTCCAGGCTCGGCCTCGACCAGGCCCGCCACTTCGTGGCCAGCTTCGACCGGCCCAACATCCACTATCGCATCGCGCCGAAGAGCGAGCCCAAGCGCCAGCTGCTGGAGTTCCTGCGCACGGAGCATCCCGGCGATTCGGGGATCGTCTACTGCCTGTCGCGCTCCTCGGTCGACAAGCTGGCCGAGTTCCTGGTCGACAACGGCATCGCGGCGGTGCCGTACCACGCGGGGCTCGACGCCCGGACCCGCGCCCTGCACCAGTCCCGCTTCCTGCGCGAGGAGGGGCTGATCGTGGTCGCCACGATCGCCTTCGGCATGGGCATCGACAAGCCCGACGTCCGTTTCGTCGCCCACCTCGACCTGCCCAAGTCGCTGGAGGGCTACTACCAGGAGACCGGGCGCGCGGGCCGCGACGGCCTGCCCGCGACGGCCTGGATGGCCTACGGCCTCAACGACGTGGTGCAGCACCGGCGGATGGCGATGGAGGGCGACGAGGCGCACCGCCGGCGCCAGGTGCTCCACCTCGACGCGATGCTGGCGCTGTGCGAGACCGTCACCTGCCGGCGCATCATGCTGCTCGACTACTTCGGGCAGAAGGGCTCGCAGCCGTGCGGCAACTGCGACACCTGCCAGACCCCGCCCGCCTCCTGGGACGGCACGGTGCCGGCGCAGAAGGTGCTGTCCACGGTGCTGCGGCTGGCGCGGGAGCGGCGGCAGAAGTTCGGGGTCGGGCAGGTGGTGGACATCCTGCTCGGCAAGAAGACCGCCAAGGTGCTGCAGCACGGTCACGAAACCCTCAAGGTGTTCGGAGTCGGCGACGACCTGGGCAACGCCGAATGGCACGGGGTGGTGCGCCAGTTGCTGGCCCAGGGACTGCTGGCGGTCGAGTCCGACTACGGAGCCCTGGTCCTGACCGACGACAGCGCCGCCGTACTGAGAGGCCAACGCGAGGTGATGCTGCGGCGCGAAACCCCCCGCCCGGCCCGCGCCAAGGCACCCTCCTCCGGCACCAGGTCCGCCCAAGCCGCCATCGAACTTTCAGCAGAAGCGGCCCCGATCTTCGAACGCCTACGCTCCTGGCGCGGAGCCACCGCCAAGGAACAGGGCGTGCCCGCCTACGTCATCTTCCACGACGCCACACTCCGCGAGATAGCCACCCGCATGCCGACAACCCTGACGGAGCTGAGCCAGGTGAACGGCGTCGGAGAAAACAAACTGGCGAAATACGGGGACCAGGTCCTGGCAGTCCTCCGGGACGACGAACCGGAAGAATGAGCCCTTGCTGAGCGCCCGACCAAACCCCGGTCGGCCGGGCTGAGCTCCAGCCGGCTCCGGCTGGAGCTCCAGCTGGCCTCGCTGACCCAGGCTGCGCTCCGACTAGGCCTAATGAGCCCACAAACCCTCAGCCCCCAGCCTGCGCCCAGCTGAACCCTGGGACCGCGGCTGAGCCCCGCACCCCGGACTGGCCTCGGCTGGGCTCCGGCTGGACCCCCACGAGCACCGGGACCCGGCTGAACCCCCAACTGCTCCCCGGATAAGCCGACGGCCGAGCTGCGGCTGGAACCCTCGGCTGATCAGCGGTGGCCTTGTCGGGCCTTGTTGGGCCTGGCTGCGGGGCGGGCCGATGGATGGGAGCGGCGTGGTGGTGGCGACGGCCGCACGAAGAACGGTCGTCGCCACCACGTTGGCCGGCCTGTCCGCGGCGGATCCGGCGCGTCGCCTCGCGGACCGGGCCGGACGGGTTTCCGTCCCCCTTGGCACGGTGTGGCCTGCGTGAACTTCCCATCTGTGGTGGCCGGGCGTCCGTTTCCGATCTTCTCACCGTATCGGTCGTGACGTCGCGTATTCGCTTATAGCCGTGCCGGGACCAAACGTCTGGCTTTTTCGTACAGGATGATCGTACGGCGTAGGAGCGGTTGATGTGAGGGCGGGTGGGGCCCCAGTTGTGGGTGAAGTAGTCCGTTCTGGCGGCCTAGCTGTGTACGAACCAGTCCGGGTAACGGCCTAGCTGTGTACGGACCGGCCCGGGTGAGGGGCCGGCTGCGCGCGAACCAGGCCCAGGCCGGGGGTCAGTTGTGGGCGAACCAGTCTGGGTGGCGGCCTAGGTGGGCCAGGAAGTGGTCCTGTGGTGGCGCGTGGGCGGGCACGGGCACCGCTGGGGCGAATCTGCCTGGGCGGTCCTGGTCGGTGACGAACAGCTGGGCCAGGTCGAGCAGTTCTTCGGCCAGGAGCGGTGGGATCGGGCGGTGCTCGCCGCAGGCCCTGGCCACGTCCCAGCCGTGTGCGGTGAGCTCGATGGCGCCGATCGCGGCCACCATCGGGCTGGTCAGGTGCCGGTCGCCGACGGGGACGAGGTCGCCGCCGGCCATGGCAGCCCATCGCCCGAGTACCTCCGTGGCGCCGTCCCGTACCAGGAGGGCGGGGTTACCCATCCACGGCGGCCCCCCAAGTGATGGCGGTCCGGGCGACGGTGGCCCCGGTGTCGGCGACTCAAGCGATGACGGACCTGCCGATGGCAAACCGGGCGACAATGACTCAGCTGATGGAGACCAGGATGATGGCGGCCTTGGCGACGGCGACCCCAACAACGGCGGCGGCAACGACGATCCTGGTGGCAACGACCTAAGTGACGGCGAACCGAGCGACGATGACCCAGGTGACGGCGAACCGGCCGATGGCGACCCCAGCGACGGCGGTCCGGTGGGCCGGCCGCCTGTGTCGGTGCCGGTAGGCCCGCCGGGGGGCTGCCGGGGTGGGCAGGGGTGCCCGGAGCCGGCGAGGCCCGGTGGGAGCTGGATGGGGCCGGCGGCGGCCTGGTTGAGGGTTTGCAGGGAGTCGGTCATGTGGTCCAGCAACCGCTGCAGGTTCCAGCCGGCGCACGGTGTGCTGTGGCAGAGCGCGGATGGGGTGACAGCGCGCAGGCTGCCGAGGGTGTAGTCGATGGCTCGCTCCAGCAGCGCCACGCCCGCCGCCAGCGCCCGTCCATGCTCGCTCATATCGCCTCCTCAAGGTGAAGACCCCTGGCGAGCGGAAAAGTCATCGTCTCCGTCGGAGCGCGTCCAAGACGGTGTCGGGTATGTCCACATTTGCTGCCTGGTGAACCGTACGCTTGGGGCGGGAGCGAAAGGATCTGTCATGGGCGTGCTCAGCCGACTGTTCGACCGATTCCTCGGCCTGCCCGAGGCCACGACCCCCGACATCGAGGTCGTCCGTGAGCTGCGTGTGCCGATGCCCGACGGGGTCGTCCTGCGCGCCGACCGTTACCGCCCGCGCGGGTCCGAGCCGCTGCCGGTGGTGCTGATGCGCACTCCTTACGGCAAGCACAAGCTCGACATGTCGGGCACCGCCCGCGTGCTGGCCAGGCGGGGCATGCAGGTGGTCGTGCAGGACGTCAGGGGCACGTTCAGCTCGGGCGGCCGGTTCTCGGCCTTCCACCAGGAGCGGCGGGACGGTCTCGCCACCGCCGCCTGGCTGCGCGAGCAGCCCTGGTGCGACGGGAGGCTGGCGACGGCGGGGGCGAGTTATCTCGGGTACACGCAGTGGGCGATCGGCCCCTACCTCGATCCGCCACTGGAGGCGATGTGCCTGGGGGTGACGGCCGGTGAGTTCAGGACGACGTTCTATCCCGGCGGCGTGTTCGCCCTGCACAACCTGCTGACCTGGGCGGCGCTGCTGGGCACGCAGGAGGACGCGTGGCTGAGCGGGCTGCTGCCGAACCCGCGCCGCGACAGCCGGGTGCGGCGCGCCATGGCGCACGTGCCGATCGGCCGGTCCGACGTGGCCGCCATCGGCAAGCGGGTGCCGTTCCTGCGCGAGGCCGCCGCCCACACCGAGGCGGACGACCCCTTCTGGGCCGGCACCGACCACACCGCCGCCGCCGCGATGACGACGCCGACCAGCATGGTGACCGGCTGGTGGGACCTGCTCCTGCCCGCGCAGCTCCGTGACTTCGCGGCTCTGCGCGCGGCCGGGCGGCACAGCCGGATCCTGATCGGCCCCTGGGGGCACGACCTCGGCGCGATGCGGGCGCTGCTGGCCGAGGAGGTGTCCTGGCTGTCGGCGCACCTGCTCGGGGACACCGCCCAGCTCCAGCGCTCCCCGGTACGGCTCTACCTCCAAGGCGCCGGCGCCTGGCTCGACTTCGACGAATGGCCGCCGCCACGGTCCGTACCGGCTGAGCTGCATCTGCTTGATCGGCGAGCCCTCGGTTGGGACGGGCCGGGAACCGGCGGGCCCGACGGCTTCACCTACGATCCCGCGCATCCCACGCGCTCGGCCGGCGGGCCGCTGCTCGACATGCGGGAGTCGAAGCAGCGCGACAACCGCGCCGTCGAGGCCCGTCCCGACATGCTCGTCTACACCGGCGCGCCACTCCCCCGCCGGCTCGACCTGATCGGGCCCGTCTCGGCCACCGTGCACGTACGCACCGACACCGGGCACGCCGACCTGTTCGTCCGGTTGTGCGATGTCGACCGGGACGGCGTGTCGCGCAACGTCACGGACGGCATCCTGCGACTGCCGCCCGGGAGCGAGAGCGTGGTCAGGGCCGAGGTCGAGCTGCAGCCGACCGGGTACCGGTTCCAGCCTGGACACCGGCTGCGGGTGCAGGTGGCGGGCGGGGCGTTCCCCCGGTTCGCGCGCAACCACGGGACCGGGGAGTCGGTGGGGAAGGCGGTGCGGACCCGGCCGACGCGCTTCGAGATCTTCCACGACGCCGAGCATCCGTCTTCGCTCACCCTGCCGGTGTTCGAGGGGTGATCGGTGGTACCGGCCCCGTCGGGAACCTTTTCCGCTGAGCGCGAGTAGGGGAGGTGACGGGAAGGGGTGGGTTGTGGTGGTGATGAGGGTGAGTGCGCTGCGGGTGCTGGCGGTCTGTTCGGTGGTGGTGGCGCTCGGGGGATGTGCGGGTGGTGGGGGCGGCTCGGGTGAGGTCGGTGCCAAGGTTTCCGGTACGTCCCGGGATGCCGCAGGTGCGAGCGTCACGGCGGCCCCCGAGGGGAGCCCGGCGGCAGCTCCTTCCGAGAAGGAGCCGGCTCCCGTCGTGACGGAGGGGAAGGGGTGCAACGGCACGCCGGTCTTCCTGGGTGAGGGGTTTCCCGAGGTGCGGGGGACGGCGGCGGGCGCCGAGTTGTGGGGGTTGCTGTTCGTCGGGCCGCCGCCGCTCAGCCGGGACAAAGAGATCAAGATCGTGTGGCGGATGACCGGCGATGGGCCGCTGCGGGTACGCGCCACACTCCCGGACGGGAGCACGGCCAGGCTGGCCTGGGGGCCTGAGCAGCACGGTGGATCGACCTGGAGGCGACCAGGGCAGGAGTGGGGCACCGGTTTCGTGTTCCCGAAGGCAGGCTGCTGGAAGGTCGAGCTCACCCGGACCAGCGGCTCGGGTCATGCCTGGCTGCTCGTCAAGTGACCCCGGCGACCGGGTCCATCGTCGAGTGGTGGTCAAGGCCGGCGTTCGCGCGGGGTCAGGTGGGGAGGGTGCGGTCGATGAAGGAGGTCACGTCGTCCAGCACCTCGTCCTTGTTGGTCTCGTTGAAGACCTCGTGCCTGGCCCCCGGGTAGATGCGTTCGGTGAGGTCACTGCCCCTGACGGCGTCGATGCCCGAGCGGCTGCCGGGCAGCGGGACGAGCTGGTCGTCGTCCCCGTGCACCCACAGCATGGGCAGGGCGCCGAACGTGCCGCCCTTGGCGATCGTGTCGAGCGCCGTCGCGAACGCCTCCAGCGTCGTGCGCTTGAACGGCCCGTGCCACACCAGCGGGTCCTCGGCGTACGCGGCGCCGACGGACAGGTCGCGGGAGAGGGTGGCGGGGTCGATGGGGGTGTCCGGCGGCTCCTCGTACATGAGCAGTTCGGGCACGATCGCCCACTCCCCGATCACCGGTCCGGACAGGACGAGTGCGGCCAGACCGGAGCCGTAACGCTGGGCGTATCGAGCCGCGATCATGCCGCCCATCGAGTGGCCGATCACGACGACAGGGATCCCGGGATGGTCGGCCCTGGCTCGCTCCTCGACGGTGTGCACGTCGGTGACCACGTCCTCGAAGTCCTCGATGAGCACCCGGTCGCCCTCGGACTTGCCGTGGCCCATGTGGTCGAGGCCGTAGACGGCGGCGCCGTGGCGGACGAGGCGGTCGGCCACGTACTCGTAGCGGCCGATGTGCTCGCCATAGCCGTGGACCAGGACGGCGAGGTATCGAGGCCGGTCATGGGGCCATTCGCGGACCGTGTTGCGGCCCTTGGCGCCGGTGAAGGTGTGCTCGCGCGACTCGGCCATGCTCACTCCTAGCTCGCCAATGCGGTGAGGGTACGCCGCCCGTTCGATGATCGTCCACTGCGGGAGGGAAAAGGGGTGCCGCGAGGTCCGAAAACCGCCGACCTGTGAGCGGGCGGCGGTGTTGTGACGGGTATGGACATCTACACCACGATCGACAGCCCCTTGGGCGAGATCCTGCTGGCCGGGGACGGTTCCGTGCTGACCCGCGTGTCGTTCGACGTGACCTCGGCGCGGGCGGGGTGGCGGCGGGAGCCGGGCGCGTTCGCCGAGGCGGAGCGGCAGCTCGGCGAGTACTTCGCGGGCGACCGCACCACGTTCGAGCTGCCGTTCCGCACGCGGGGCAGCGCGTTCCACGAGCGGGTGTGGGCGGCGGTGGCGGCGCTCCCGTACGGCACGACGATCAGTTACGGCGCGCTGGCCGCGCGCATCGGCGCGCCCGCCGACCGCGTCCGCGCCGTCGGGGCCGCCGTCGGCGCGAACCCGCTGCTCCTCGTGCTGCCCTGCCACCGCGTCGTCGCCGCGAGCGGCGCTCTGACCGGGTACGCGGGCGGCCTGGAACGCAAGCACGCCCTGCTCACGCTGGAAGGCGTGCTGCAGCCTCAGCTCTGGAGCGCCTCATGACGAGGGCTCTGGAGCGGGCCGACTGGGCCGGGCTGGCCGGGGAGCTGGACGCGTACGGGTGCGCGCTGACGCCGCAGGTGCTCACTCCGGAGGAATGCGGGCAGATCGCCGGGCTGTACGAGGAGGCCGGATTCTTCCGGGCCACCATCGACATGGAGCGTCATCGGTTCGGCGCCGGGCAGTACCGCTACTTCGACCATCCGCTCCCGCCGCTGGTCGAACGGTTGCGGGCGGCGTTCTATCCCCGGCTGCTGCCGATCGCCCGTGACTGGGCGGCCAGGCTGGGGCAGCCCGCGCCGTGGCCGGACGATTTCGGGGAATGGCTGGACATGTGCCACGCGGCCGGTCAGAAGCGGCCGACGCCGATCCTGCTGCGCTACCGGCGCGACGACTGGAACGCCCTGCACCGCGACCTGTACGGGGACCTGGCGTTCCCGCTGCAGGTGGTGATCGGGCTGGACCGGCCAGGCGCGGACTACACCGGGGGCGAGTTCCTGCTGGTCGAGCAGCGGCCCCGGGCGCAGTCGCGGGGCACGGTGACCCTGTTGCCGCAGGGGCACGGGCTGATCTTCACCACCCGGGACCGGCCGGTCCGGTCGTCGCGCGGCTGGTCGGCCGCGCCGGTGCGGCACGGGGTGAGCACCGTACGCTCCGGCCTGCGGCACACGCTGGGCCTCGTCTTCCACGACGCCAAGTGACGCCCGGGACGGCAGGCCCCGGGGTCGATCCGGCAGGCGATGGGCTCGGTGCGGCAGGAGATGGGTTCGGCGCAGCACGGAGTGGGATCCCGCGCGTACGTACGGCTTCGCGGCCACCGCCCGCGCGGTCGTGCTGGTCCCGCCTGGGACACTGGAGGGCATGCGCGGTGCCGACCACGACGGAAATGCCTGGCAGATCGGCCGGAACGTGATTTTTCGGGAAATCTCGTGATCCCGCTCCCCCCGCGTGAGATCGCCCCCGGGGCGGTCCACGTGCCTGGCTGGCTCACCCTCGACGAGCAGCGCCACCTCGTCCAAGCCTGCCGCGCCTGGGCCCGGGACCCCGTGCCGATCCGGCACACCGTGCTGCCGAGAGGCGGCGTCATGTCGGTCCAGACCGTCTGCCTGGGCTGGCACTGGCAGCCGTACCGGTACACCCGCCTGGCCCACGACGTGAACGGCCGGCAGGTGGCGGACTTCCCCGGGTGGCTGGCCGACCTGGGCCGCCGCGCCCTGTCCGACGCCTACGACCCCGCCGTGAGCGGCAGCGGCTCGACCACGTCCCAGCCGTACGAGCCCAGCGCGTACGAGCCCGACACCGCCCTGATCAACTTCTACGACGGCCAGGCGAAGATGGGCATGCACCAGGACAAGGACGAGAAGTCGGACGCCCCGGTGGTGTCACTGAGCATCGGCGACGCCTGCCTCTTCCGCTTCGGCAACCCCGAGACGCGCGGCCGGCCGTACACCGACGTGCGGCTCGCCTCGGGCGACCTGTTCGTCTTCGGCGGGCCGTCGCGCTTCGCCTACCACGGCGTGCCGAAGGTCTACCCGGGGACGGGCGATCCCGCCACCGGGCTGGCCTCCGGCCGGCTCAACCTGACGATGCGCGTCACCGGTCTGCGATGACGCAGCCGAAACGCGTCACCGTCCCGTATGGCCGAAGCGCGTCACTGGCCCGTATGGCCGAAGCGCGTCACTGGCCCGCGAGGACGTAGCCGAACTCGTCGTCGGCGAACTGGCGCCGCAGCTTGCGGACGATCTTGGCCCCGTCGTCCTGCGGCCCCTCCCGGTAGAAGGGCTTGCCGGAGCGGCCGAACGTGATCGTCGAGCCGCCCTCCCACTTGCCGAGCAGCTCGGAACCGAGCGTGAAGCCGTCGCCCGGCTCGAACCCGAGCGTGCGCGCGTAGTCGACGGACCCGTACACCAGCTGCCTGACCAGCTCGAACGGCACCTCCTGCCAGCCCGCGTACTCGCCGAAGAAGTATTCGCGGAAGCGGACGAGGTCGCGGTCGTTGAGCACGTCGGGGCCGATGACGTTCTTCACGCCCAGGCAGTAGACGTCGGCCAGGTAGCCGCAGACGTGCAGCCGGTCCCAGGTGTGGCGGCGGGCGACGAGCACGGAGACCGCGCCGCCGGCGCCCGAGTCGGGGGCGTCGTCGACCCAGCCGGTGCTCGGGTCGAAGCCGAGCCCCTCGCTCCAGCCCGCGTTGATCCAGCAGCCGACGACCTCGGCCTCGGCGCCGCTCTCCGCGGCGTCGGCCGTCTCGGCGGCGATGGCGCGCACCAGCGGCGCGACGACCGACGGGGACACCTTGAGCGCGCGGGCGATCTCCTTGGGAGATCGGCCCTGCCGGCGCAGCTCGCGTACCTGGTCCTTCAGTTCCATTGCGGCAGCCTAACGGTCACCGGCACCCGCCGGTGACCGCCACGGCCGAGCGGGGATCACTTGCTCAGCCGGCGCGACAACCAGGCGAGGGCCGGCGGGTAGCGGTACTCGATGCCGCCGTGCCCTGCGTCGAAGAGCTCGAAGTGGATCCGCTCCCCCGGCACGCCCGCCGCTTCCACGGCCCGGTGGAACGCCACGGCGCCGAAGTCGAGGAAGTACTCGTCGCGGCGGCCCGCGTCCACCCAGATGGCGCGCATCGAACGCAGCGCCTCGGCGTAGCGGGGCTCGCCGGCCATGACGACCGGGTCGCGTTCGAGCCAGCGCTGCCAGACCTCGGGCACGACGGCTCCCGTGTCGTCGAACGGCAGGCGGACGGTCCCGTCGGCGTCGGCCGAGTAGGCGGCCGAGTAGGCGTACATCTCCAGCAGTTCGAGGTCGCCGTCCTTGGTGCCGGCCAGGCGGCCGCGGAAGTCGGTCAGGAACGTGTCGTACGAGCCGTCGTACATGTCGCGCAGCCGGCGCGCCAGCCCGGGGAAGTGCGGCCGGGCGGAGACCTCGAACAGCGCGTCGCCCGCGTGCGTGGCCAGAGCGCCGAACACGTCGGGCGCCAGCATGGCGCTCACCATCGCCCCGTAGCCGCCGCTGGACTTGCCGGTGACGGCACGGTGGTCGCGGTCGGCGATCGTCCGGTAGTGCGCGTCCACGTACGGGACGATCTCGTCGCGCAGGTACGAGTGGTAGCGGCCGGTGGCGGGCGAGTCGAGATACTGGCTGCCGCCGAGCGAGGTCCAGGCGTCGACGTACACGACGATGGCGGGCGGCACGTCGCCGCCGGCGAACAACGCGTCGGCCAGCTCCGGGTACGGCTGGCGGAACGGCGCCCGGTTGAACCACATGGCGACGTGGCCGGTGTAGCCGAGCAGCACGTAGATCGAGGGATAGCGGCGCTCGGGGTCGTCGTCGTAGCCCGGTGGGACGTACACGACCAGGGGGCGCTCGTGCGGGTCGACCAAGGGGTTGCCCCGCAGCAGCGCGCTGTCGACGACGTGGTGATCGAGCCGTCCGGCCAGCTCGGCGGACCAGGGCAACATGAGATCTCCTTGTTCGATGGGACGCGGCCCCATGGAGGCCGGGGTGGTCAGCCGACCGACGTGGTCACGGTGTCCACGGCCGTCTGGCCGACGGAACGCCCCGAGACCAGGACGAGCGCGAGGTTGCGCAGGTCGGCGAGGCGTGCGAGCGGGTCGCCCGCGACGGCGATGAGGTCGGCCCGCTTGCCGGGGTCGAGGCTGCCGGTGAGCTCGCCCACCCCGCAGGCGTCGGCGGCCAGCACGGTGGCCAGCTCGATGATCTCCGCGTTGCCGTAACCGGCCATCGCGAACACCTCCAGGCCGCCCACGTACAGGTCGGCCGGGTTCGCCACCCCGCCGGCCGCGAACCCGCAGTCGGTGCCCGCGATCTGCCGCACCCCCGCCTCCCGCATGAAGGAGACCCCCTGCAGCCAGGCGTCCTGCATCTCCCGTCCGTACACCTTGCGGATGCGCTCGAACACGCCGTGCGCGGTGGGGCAGACGTACGTGCCGGCGGCGGCGATCAGCTCGACGAGCTTGGCGTCGTAGCGGTGGCCCGACGAGGTGAAGAACGTGCAGTGCTCGATCGTGGCGACCCCGGCCTCGACGGCGCTGCGGATCGCCGCGTGCGCGTGGGCGTGCGCGGCGACGCCCTTGCCGCGCGTGGCCGCCTCCTCGACGACGGCGCGTAACTGCTCGGTGGTGTACTGCGGCGCCCAGCTCGGCGGCGCGCCCGGCGTCATCAGGCCGCCCGAGGCCATCACCTTGAGGCAGTCGGCGCCCGCGCGCAGGTTCTCCCTGGCCACGCGGCGCACGGCGGGCTCGTCGTCGGCCTCGCCGCCCATGTACCAGCAGTGGCCGCCGGTGATGGTGATGGGCCTGGTGGCGGCCAGGATGTGCGGCCCGACGGCCAGGCCCTCCTCGATGGCGTCGCGCAGGGCCAGGTCGAGGAAGTCGCGCCCGCCGAGGTCGCGGGCCGTGGTGACGCCGGCGGAGACGAGCTTGCGGGCGTTCTCCGCCATCCGCAGCAGCAGGTGGCGCTCGCTCTCGGGGCTGCGCCTGGTCACCGGGTCGACCTGGGCGTCGAAGCCCAGGTGCACGTGGGCGTCGATCAGGCCGGGCAGCACGGTGTGCTCCGGCAGCTCGAGCACCTCGACGCCCTCGCCGACCCCATCGTCCCCGGCCGCCCCACCGCCGGCGCCGGCCCCTCGCGCGCTGCCGCGCGGCCCGACCGACACGATCCGGTCTCCGTCGATGAGGACCTCTCCGTCGGTGACCACCTCTCCCCGGCGTCCGGTGAGCACCCTTGCCGCGCGAATGATCCTCATGCCCTCCACCCTGTCACGCGCCTAAAGGTCAGGAGAAGGGGATCGTAAGCCGTACACGGCACCGTTGAGGTCATCGAGCCACAGAGCATGGAGGACCGGGACGATGAGCCAGACCGCCGAGTACGACCTCATCCGCCACTTCGACGCCCCCCGCGAGACGGTGTGGGCCGCCTGGACCGAGCCCGAGCGGTTCTCCCGCTGGTTCGGGCCGGAGACGCTGTCCACGCCGGTGGGCCGGATCACCCTGGACGCGCGGCCGGGCGGGGTCTGGCAGACGACGCTGGTGGGCGAGGAGGGGTTCGAGGTGACGATGGGCGGGGCGTACCGGGAGGTGTCGGCGCCGGCGCGGCTGGTGTTCACCACCGGCGACCCCGACAACCCCGGCGACGCGCCCGCGTCCATCGTCACGATCCGCCTGGCGGAGGTGGACGGCAGGACCGAGATGCACTTCCACCAGTACGGCGTCAACACCGACCAGGAGCACGCCGAGCAGGCGAAGGCGGGCTGGCTCGACTTCTTCGACCGCCTGGCCGCACATGTCGAACCCGCCGGGACCGCCGGGGGCCGCCTCTGAGTGGCGATCACCTCGTGGGGGACGATGTCCCGATGGACTATGTCGCGGCGATCGATGTCGGCGGAACCACCATGAAAGGCGGACTCATCGCCGGAGACGGGATGATCCTTTACTTCGAGCGCCGCCCCACCCCACGCGCCGAGGGCCCTGGCCGAGTCATCGAGGCCATCTCCACCTTCGTCACCGACCTGTCCCGCCCCCGGAACGACGCCTGGGGCGGGGGTGGGGATCTGGGTGGGGACGGGGACCACAGTGGGATCCCGGGCGCGGACCTGGGCGGGGGGCGGCTGGTTGCTGCGGGGGTGGCCGTGCCGGGGTTGGTGACGCCTACGCATGCGGTCTTCTCGGCCGCGTTCGGCTGGCGTGACGTGCCCGTCGCCGCGTTCGCCGGCCCGCTCGCCGACGGGGACCTGCCCGTCGCACTGGGCCACGACGTGCGCTCGGCCGGCGAGGCGGAGCTCACGTACGGGGGCGGCGGGCGCGACGTGCTGTACCTGCCGATCGGCACGGGGATCGCGGGCGCCGTGGTGCTGTCGGGGTCCCTGTACGGAGGCGCCGGAGGATGGGCCGGGCAGATCGGGCACATCCCGGTGTGGCCGGACGGGGCCGACTGCGGGTGCGGGCAGAAGGGGTGCCTGGCGGCGTACGCGTCGGGCTCGGCGGTGGCGGCGCGGTGCGGGGTGGGCTCGGCCGAGGAGGTGGTCCGGCTGGTCGCGTCGGGGGACGCGCGAGCCACCGCCGTGTGGGCGGAGGCGGTGGAGGCCCTGGCCGTGGCGCTGGCGACGTACACGCTGACGCTGGATCCCGCGGAGATCGTCATCGGCGGCGGGGTGTCACTCGCGGGGGACGCACTGCTGGTCCCGCTACGCGAACGGCTGGCGGCCAGGCTCACCTTCCGCCCGGCCCCCGTGCTCCGGGCCTCGCGCCTGGGCCCACAGGCCGGCCTGATGGGTGCGGGCCTGCTCGCCTGGCGTGCGGCCTCGAACACCCCCGGCCAGCACACGAGCTGAGCACCGCCGGTCCGACCGTTCGGCTGCCCGAGCGGGATGAGCAGGCCACGAACGTCCTCGGGAGGCGCAGGCGTCAGCCGAGCAGGCTCAGGGCGTCGTCGAGTTTGTAGGACGCCCCCTTCGCGTACGCCGCCGCGAACGCCGCCTCCCCCAGCTCCTCCCGTGCCCGCGCCGCGGCCCGTTCGATGTCGATCTGTTCCGGCACCCCGGCGGGCGACTGGTGCTGTCGTCTGGCCGCGTCGGCCAGGCCCAGCAGGGTCGCGGTCAGTTCGGCCGAATCGGCGGCCGCGGCCGCGCCCTCGACGGCGCTCGCCGTCGTCCGGGGGTCGCCGACCTTGCCACCCGCGACCAGCGCCTCGGTGTGCAGGTCCATGGCGGCGGGCCGGTCGCCGCGCAACTCCATCAGGTAGCCGAGTTCGAGCAGCGTGTCCGGCAGGTGCAGCGCGGGCTCCACGCCGGGGTCGCGTGACAGCGGTTCGAGCAGGTGCAGGAGGTGTTTCTCGGCCAGCTCCAGCCGGCCCGCCCGGCGGGCGGCGTAGGCCAGGCCCATCTCGGCCATGGTGGAGCCCTTGCTGTACCCCTGGGCCTCGGCCAGCTTCAGCGCCCGGCCGGACAGCTCGATGGCGCGGTCGAAGTCGCCGCTCTGCATGGCGACCCAGCCGAGCCAGGCGGTGTGCGTGGAGACCTCCGACCACAGCCCGAGGTCCTCGGCCATGCGCAGTCCCTCGCCGAACAGCTGGACGGCCCGTTCGACGTCGTTGGACATCTGGGCCAGCGAGGCGAGCCATTCGGTGGCCCGCAGCAGCCCCCACCGGTCCCCCAGCTCGGTGAACAGCCGGGCGCTCTCGCCCGCGATCCGTTCGAGCGCCTCGACGTCGCGCAGGGTGAAGGCGTCCATGGCCTGCCGGGTGAGCGCGGTGGCGATGCCCCACCGGTCGTTCAGCTCCCTGAACGTGACCAGCGCCCGCTCCGCCAGCAACTGCCCGGTCGGCATGTCCTCGACGTGCAGCCCGGCGAACAGCTCGGCCCTGGCCCGCTCCCCCGGGTCCTCGATGGCCTCGATCACGGGCTGCCAGTCGGCTCGTTCGCCCACCATGAGAGCGAACCCGACCTCCCAGCCCGCAGCCCGCGCCAGGGCCAGCGCCCCACCGTCGTCGCCGCCGCCCTGAGCGCCACCGTCCCGGCCGACCCCGTCCCGAACGCCAGCCAATGGGCCGCGTGGGATGGCCAGGGCCGTCGCCAGCGCGCGCCGGCCCTCGGCCAGCCTGCCGCGCAGGAACCAGTACCAGGCCAGCGCGTTGACCAGCCGCGCCGCCCCGCCGGCATCCCGCCGGGCCACCGCCGTGTCGAGCGCCGCCCGCATGTTGGCCGCCTCCGCGTCCAGGCGCAGCAGCCAGTCGCGCTGCTCGGGCCCATACAGGCAGGGCTCAGCGCGTACGGCCAGGTCCAGGTAGTGGCGCAGGTGCGCCAGACGTACCAGATCGAGCTCGCCGGCCTCGGACAGCCTGGCCAGGCAGTACTCCGACACCGACTCCAGCAGCCGGTACCGCATCCCGGCGGGGGCGTCCACGACCACCACCAGAGAGCGGTCGACCAGGCGGGCGAGCAGGTCCAGCACGTCGAGCCCGCTCTCACCGCCGGCCGCGCAGACGGACTCGGCGGCCTCCAGCGTGCAGCCGTCGGCGTGCACGGCCAGGCGGCGCAGGACGACGCGCTCGTCCTCGGACAGCAGGTCCCAGCTCCAGTCGATCACGGCGGTGAGCGTCTGCTGGCGGGCCGGCGCGCCGCGCTGCCCTGAGGCCAGCAGCCGGAACCTGTCGTCCAGCCGGGACACCACCCCGTGCACGCCCAGCGCCCGCACCCGGGTCGCGGCCAGCTCCAGTGCGAGCGGGATGCCGTCGAGGCGGCGGCACAGCTGCGCGACGGCCTGCGCGTTGCCCGCGTCCAGCGCGAAGCCCCTGGCGGAGGCGGCGGCCCTGGAGACGAACAGCCGTACGGCGTTGGAGCACGCCATGGCGGCCAGGTCGGCGCTGGTGGGGACGTCGAGCGGCGGCACGCTCCACAGCATCTCGCCGGAGACTGCCAGCGGCTCCCTGCTCGTGGTCAGGATGCGCAGGTCGGGGCAGGCGCGCAGGAGCAGTTCGGCCAGCTCGGCGACCTGGTCGACCACGTGCTCGCAGTTGTCGAGCAGGAGCAGCGTGCGCCGGGTCCTGAGCGCGGCGGCCAGCCGCCCGCCCAGCACCGCGCCATCCCCGCCAACGCCGGTCGCGCCCCCGAACCGGCCGCTCTCGGCCGACGACCGGCCAGTCCCGTCGGCGGCGGGTGCGCCGGGCTCCCCTCCCGGGACCGGGCCGGCCTCCTCCCTGATGTCCAGGGCCGCCATCACCGCCTCCGCCGGCGACCGGGACGCCTGGTCCAGCGCGACCAGCCAGGCCCCGTCGGCGAAGCCGTCGGCCAGCCGGTTCGCCGCCTCCAGCGCCAGCCGGGTCTTCCCGACCCCGCCGCTGCCGGTCAGCGTCACCAGCCGTTCCTCCTCGACCAGCGCGCACACCTCGGCCAGCGCCTCCTCCCGGCCGATCAGCTTGCTGACGGGGGCGGGCAGGTTGGTCACGGGACGGCCGGCGGGCACGCTCAGCGCCGGGTCCTGGCCGAGGATCGCCTGGTGCAGCGCGACCAGTTCGGGCCCGGGGTCGAGGCCCAGCTCGTCGGCCAGCCGGTCGCGCAGCTCGCCGTACGCGGCCAGCGCCTCGATCTGCCGCCCGGCCCGGTACAGAGCGCGCATGTGGACGGCGCGCAGCCGTTCCCTGAGCGGATGGCGCCCCACGAGGTCGCCGAGCTCGCCGACGAGCAGCCCGTGCTCGCCCAGCTCCAGGCGCGCCTCGGCGTGCTGCTCCAGCGCCGACAGCCGCTGCTCCTCCAGGCGGTGCACGGCCGAGCGCGTGTACTCCTCGTCGGCGAAGTCCGCGTACGCGGGCCCGCGCCACAGCGCCAGCGCGTCGGCCAGCAGCCCGGCCCTGGTGCGCGGGCTCTCGGTGCTCTCGGCCCTGGCCAGCAGCTCGGCGAAGCGTACGGCGTCGAGTGCGCCTTCGTCGGTGCGGAGCAGGTAACCGGGGGCGCGGGACACGACGAGGTTCTTGCCGCCCGCCTCGGCGTCCTCGAACGCCTTGCGCAGCTGCGAGACGCGCACCTGCAGCGCGCCCGCCGGGTTGGCCGGCGGCTCCTCTCCCCACAGGTCGTGCACGAGCCGGTCGGCGGAGACGGGGTGGCCCTCGTGGACGAGCAGGTCGACGAGGAGCGCCCGGACCTTGAGCCCGGGGACCGTCACGGCCTCCCCCGCGTCGGTCCAGACGGCCAGCGGCCCCAGCACCCCGAATTTCATGATGGTCACCTTACGGTGCATTTGTCCGCACCGCTGAGCCGTCGAAGACCCGCGGTCAGGAGGGTGGGGCCTTTCTGGCCGATCCGCGGTAGCGCTCGGCGTCGTAGCGGCGGTCGTTGTCCTCCAGCTTGGCCCGCGCCGCCTCCACCAGGTCCACCCCGAGGACGTCCGCCAGCCGTACCAGATAGAGGGTCACGTCGCCCAGCTCGGTGCGCATCCTGGCCAGCGTCTCGGGGTCGGGGCTGGCCGACTCCTCGGCCGTGAGCCACTGGAACTCCGCCACCAGCTCGCCCACCTCGCCCGCCAGCGCCATGGCGAGGTTCTTCGGCGTGTGGAACCCCTCCCACTCCCTGACGCGCGCGAACTCGCGCAGCCGCTCGGCAAGACTCTCCAGCTCCGTCGTCACGCCACCCGACCCTACCGACGTCGTCACGTCACCCGGCCCTGCCGACCTCCGCCTGTAGGGTGCTGCGCGTGAATGGGGTCGAGTCGTTCCTGCTGGGCCGGACGCTGATGAAGATCGGCGAGGAGGCGATGCCGACCGAGGGGATCGGCGAGCACTCCACGAGCGTGCGCACCGTCCTGATCGTCGTGAGCGACCTGCGCGCCCACCCCGACACCACGGTGGGCGCGATCGCCGCCCGCACGGGGCTGCCGCAGAGCGCGGTGTCGGCGGCCATCGCGCGGCTGCGCACGGCGGGCGCCCGCCTCCGCTACGAGCTCCGCGGCTCGGGGCCGTTCCTGCTGATCTCCCAGAGCGGCGAGGGCGACGCCCGACCTGGCCGGCCTGCTCGCCACCGACCACACGGTGATCACGTACGACCGGCGCGGCCTGAGCCGCAGCACCATCGACCCCGGCGAAGACGGCGCCGTCACCGTCGAGCGGCACCGGGCTCCCCGCCGCGCTCAAGGAGGTGGCGCGCGTGCTCGGCATCACCGGCGACGGCACCGAGCCCGACCTGACCCCGCAGCCCATGACGCCTCAGCGCGAGGCGAACTTCGGCTTCTTCCTCCAGAACGACTTCCGCGCCGTCATCGACGACGAGCTAGACCTGGCCGGCCGCCGGGCCCGCATCATCCCCGCGACCGGGGCCGCCACGCCGCACACCGTCTTCGACCGGCGGTGCGCGGTCGAGCTGGCCAGGCGGCTGGGCACCGTGCCGGCGGAGTTCCCCGGCGGCCACAACGGCAACACCAGCCATCCCCGCGCGTACGCCGCCCGCCTGCGCGAGCTCATCTCCACCCGTCAGGGCTCGTGGCGGGCCGTGCTGTCCCTGACGATCAGCTCCGTGGCCAGTTCGACGCGTTTCGTCTCCGGCACGTCGCCGTGCCCCATCGCCAGCACCGTCCGCGTGGCCAGGGCCGCCATCTCCTGCAGCGGCTGGCGTACGGTCGTCAGCGGCGGCCAGGCCGACTTGGCCAGCGGCAGGTCGTCAAAGCCCACCACGCTCAGATCCTCGGGAACGCGCAGCCCGCGCTGGCGGGCCGCCTCGAAGACGCCGAAGGCCATGAGGTCGCTGCCCGCGAAGATGGCGGTGGGCGGCTCGGGCAGGGAGAGCAGGGCGTGGCCCTGGTCGTGGCCGGAGTCGACGAGGAACGTGCCACGTTTGATCAGATCGGGGATGACCGGCAGGCCGGCCGTCTCCAGAGCCGCCCGATAGCCGTCTATGCGCGCCTGGCTGCAGAGCATGTCGCCCGGGCCGCTGATCATGCCGATGCGCCGGTGGCCGAGCTCCAGGAGGTGGCGGGTGGCGGCGAGGCCGCCGTTCCAGTTGGTCGCACCGACGGACACGACGCCGGGCGCGGGCTCGCCCTCGGGGTCCACCACGGCGAACGGCAGCGAACGGGCGCTGAGCTGGGCCTGGATGCCGGTCGACAGGCGTGAGGCGACGATCACCACGCCGTCGGTCCGCCTGGCCGCCAGGCGTTCGAGCCAGTCGCGGCCGGGGCCGGCGTGGGTGTGCAGGACCGAGATGACGACGCTGGCGCCGGCCTCGTGGGCGGCCATCTCCGCGCCGCGGACGATCTCCATGGCCCAGGGCGACTCGATCTCCGCGAACACCAGGTCCACCAGGCCCGCCGGGGTGTCGTCCTGGCTGATCCGGCGCTGGTAGCCGTGCTCCTGGAGCAGCCGCTCGACCCGGTGGCGGGTCGCCGGGGCGACCTCCGGGCGCCCGTTGATGACCTTGGAGACCGTCGGGATGGAGACTCCGGCCTCCTCCGCGATCAGTGCGATCGTCACCCGCCTCTTCGCTGACACAAACCGGGAGTGTATCCGAAAGTTTCGGTTTGGGATCGCTCCCATCCGAGGTGTTGACGCTTTACACAGCGTTTACTTACGATCGCGGCATCGAAATTATCGGGGGGTTCACGAAACTTTCGCCCAGCTGAAGAAGGGACCCCTATGAGACGCAGTCTGGTGCTGGCCGCCGCCGTCGTCCTCCTGGCCGGCTGTAGTGGTGGAGGTGAACCCGCTCCACAGCAGAGCGCGGGCGGCTCGCCCGCGAAGGTCACGCTGGAGTGGTGGCACCTGTCGACCGCCGAGCCGCTCAAGTCGCTCTGGGCGCAGCGGGCCAAGGAGTTCGAGGCCAAGAACCCGCACGTCACGATCAAGGCGACGGTGCTGGAGAACGAGGCGTACAAGGCCAAGCTCACCACCATCACGCAGTCGGGCAACGCCCCCGACATCTTCGCCAGCTGGGGCGGCGGTGTGCTCAAGCAGCAGATCGACGCGGGGCTGGTCAAGGACATCTCCG
Organism: Nonomuraea maheshkhaliensis; assembly: GCF_039529435.1. Classification (NCBI taxonomy): domain Bacteria; kingdom Bacillati; phylum Actinomycetota; class Actinomycetes; order Streptosporangiales; family Streptosporangiaceae; genus Nonomuraea; species Nonomuraea maheshkhaliensis. The sequence goes on along the minus strand of NZ_BAAAMU010000015.1, from coordinate 110,134 downwards.
CCGACGTCGCCGACGTGCTGCCGAACTTCACGCCGGCCGCGCTGAGCGCGTACCAGCTGGACGGCAAGACGTACGGCCTGCCGACCGACATCGGCATGGTGGGCTTCTGGTACAACAAGAAGCTTTTCGAGAAGGCGGGCATCACCGAGGCGCCGGCCACGTGGTCGGCGTTCCTTGAGGACGTCAAGAAGCTGAAGGCCGCGGGCGTCACCCCGATCGCGCTGGCCGGCAAGGAGAAGTGGCCCGGCCACTACTACTGGGCCTACCTCGCGATGCGTATCGCCGGCCTGGACGCGCTCAAGCAGGCCGCCGTCGACCACGACTTCACCAAGCCCGACTTCGTGGCCGCGGGACAGCAGGTCAAGGCGCTGGCCGACCTGCAGCCGTTCCAGAAGGGCTTCCTCGGCGCGGCCTACTCCACCCCCGACGGCCAGTCCGCGACCGTGAGCAACGGCAAGGCGGCCATGGAGCTGATGGGCCAGTGGGCGCCGAGCGTGCAGGCCGACGCGGGCAAGGGCCTCGGCGACGACCTCGGCTTCTTCGCCTTCCCCTCCGTCGAGGGCGGCAAGGGCTCGGCCGGTGACGCCTTCGGCGGCGGTGGCGGGCTGGCCGTGGGCACGGACGCGCCCAAGGAGGCCGTCGACTTCGTCAAGTTCATGACCGAGATGGGCAACCACAGCAAGGCCGTCGAAGCGGGCGGCGTGCTGCCGGTGCTCAAGGGCGAGGAGAGCGCGGTCAAGGACCCCAACCTCAAGCAGGTGGCGACCATGCTGGCCAGTGCCAGCGGCTACCAGCTCTACCTCGACCAGGCCTACCCGCCGGCCGTCGGCCAGCAGGTCAACGACAGCGTGGCCGAGCTGATCGCCGGCACGAAGACGCCGGAAGAGGTCGGCGCGGACATCTCCGAAGTCGCGAAGAGCGAAGGATGACGACTCTCACGAGAGGGCCGGAGGCGGTCAAGCTTCCGGCCCCCGCCCCCGCCGCCCGGCGCAGGGGACGCTGGGTGAGCATCGCCCTGTTCCTGCTGCCCGCGCTGGTGCTGTTCCTCCTGCTGGTCGTGGCCCCCATGCTGGTGGCCCTCTATTCGAGCGTGTTCAGGTGGAACGGCTTCGGCGGCCTGCCGACCGACTTCATCGGCCTGGACAACTTCACCCGGCTGTTCACCAGCGAGATCTTCGCCCAGGACATGTGGCACCTGCTGGTCCTGGTGCTGCTGTCGGTCTGCGTGCAACTGCCGTTCTCGCTGGCCATCGCCATGCTGCTGAACCAGCGCATCCGCGGGCGGGCGCTCTACCGGGTGCTGTTCTTCGCGCCGTACGTGCTGTCGGAGGTCATCACCGGCGTGCTGTTCTCGCTGATCCTCTCGCCCGGCTCGGGCATGGCGAACCAACTGCTGTCGGTGTTCGGCTGGGAGTCGGAGTGGCTGGCCGATCCGAACACCGTGATGCCGTCGCTGTTCCTGGTCATGACCTGGAAGTACTTCGGCTTCCACATGATGATCTATCTGGCCGGCCGCCAGAACATCCCGAACGAGCTGATCGAGGCCGCCCAGATCGACGGTGCCACGGGGTGGAAGACGTTCAGGCACGTCACGCTGCCGCTGCTCGGCCCGACGATCCGGATCAGCGTCTTCCTGTCCGTCATCTACACGATCCAGCTGTTCGACCTGGTCTGGATCCTCACCGGCGGCGGCCCCTCGCACTCCTCGGAGACGATGGCCGTCACGATGATGGACTGGGGGTTCAAGCGCTCCCAGGTCGGTTACGCCAGCGCGATCAGCGTGGTGATGTTCGCCCTCAGCCTCGTCTTCGCCCTCCTCTACCAGCGCTTCGTGATGCGCCGTGACCTTGAGGGCGCCACCACCAGCGCGGGAGGACGGCCATGAGACGTGATCGCCGCAAGCCGGCCACGCCACGGCGCAACACGCTGCCCCTGCACATCATCGCGATCGTCGTGGGCCTGTTCATGGTCGCCCCGGTCGGGTACGCGCTGCTCGGCGGCTTCAAGGACAACAGCGAGCTGTCCGGCAACCCGTTCGGGCTGCCGGAGGCGTGGATCACGGCCAATTACACCGACGTGCTCGGTTCGGGCTCGTTCTGGCTGCAGGTCTGGAACAGCACGTTCATCGCGGTCGTCACGACCGTGCTGACGGTCGCGCTGGCGGCGCTGGCCGGGTTCGTCTTCGCCAGGTTCGCCTTCCGCGGCAGGGAGCTGTTCTTCACCCTGTTCACGGCGGGGCTGATGTTCCCGTTCGCGGTGGCGATCCTGCCGATCTTCGTGCTGCTGCGCACGTTCGGGCTGCTGGACAACCCGCTGGGCGTGATCCTCACGCAGGCCGCCTTCGGCCTGCCGCTGACGATCATCATCCTGCGCGGCTTCTTCCGCAGCATCCCGGGCGAGATCGAGGAGGCGGCCACGATCGACGGGTGCTCGCCGTTCGGGTTCTTCTGGCGGATCCTGCTGCCGATGGCCCGGCCCGCCATCGCCACCGTCTCCGTACTGGCCGTCGTGGGCAGCTGGAACAACTTCATGCTGCCGCTGGTCGTGTTCAGCGAGGAGAGCAGCTGGACGCTGCCGCTGGGCATCCAGCAGTTCCAGGGCCAGTACGCCTCCGACACCGCCCGCATCCTGGCCTATCTCATCCTGGCCATGGTGCCCGCGCTCGGGTTCTACGCCATAGCGGAACGTCACCTGGTCGGTGGTCTCACCGCCGGTGCCACGAAGGGGTGATCAGACTTCATGCTGAACGTGTCCGGAACCCATCTCGTCCGGGACGACGACACACCGGTACGCCTGCGGGGGGTGGGTCTCGGGGGCTGGATGAACATGGAGAACTTCATCACCGGCTATCCGGCGAACGAGACCTCCATGCGGCACGCCGTGCGCTCCGTCCTCGGGGACGACCGGGCGGAGCTGTTCTTCGACCGGCTGCTGACCTCGTTCTTCACCGAGCGGGACGCCGCGCTGCTGGCCGGGCTGGGCGTCAACTGTGTGCGCATCCCGGTCAACTACCGCCACTGGGAGTCCGACGACCGCCCGATGGAGATCGACGGGCGCGGCTTCCGTCACCTCGACCGGGTGATCGGGCTGCTGGGCGAGCACGGCGTCTACAGCGTGATCGACCTGCACGCGCTGCCCGGCTCCCAGAACCAGCACTGGCATTCCGACAACCCGACGCACGTGGCCGCGTTCTGGCAGCACCGGCACTTCCAGGACCGGGCGGTGCACCTGTGGGAGGTCATCGCGGACCACTATCGCGACCATCCGTGGGTGGCGGGATACAACCCGGTCAACGAGCCGGGGGATCTGACCGGCAAGGTGATCGGGCCGTTCTACGACCGGCTGGTGAAGGCGATCAGGGCCGCCGATCCGGGCCACATCCTGTTCCTGGACGGCAACACCTACAGCACCGATTTCTCGATATTTCGTGAGGTGTATGAGAACACGGTTTTTGTCCTCCATGACTACGCGCTGGCCGGGTTCGCCCACGGGGGCCCGTACCCGGGATACACGCGCGGCGAGTGGTGCGACAAGAACGAACTGGAGCGTACGTTCGCCCGGCGCTCCCGCTTCCAGCGTGAGACCGGCACCCCGCTGTGGGTGGGCGAGTTCGGCCCCGTCTACACCGGCGACCCCGCCGTGGACGCCCAGCGCTACCAGATCCTGCGCGACCAGCTCGACATCTACGACGAGCACGGGGCGGGCTGGTCGCTCTGGACGTACAAGGACGTGGGGTTGCAGGGCCTGGTGCACGCCGCGGGGCCGTACCTGGACCGGTTCGGCCCGTTCATCGCCAAGAAGCGGCGGCTCGGGGCGGACCGGTGGGGCTCGACGATGGAGGAGTCGGCGGACGAGCTGGCGCCGCTGCACACGCTGATCGAGACCGAGTTCCCCCGCTGGGACCCGTACCCGTGGGGCGCCCGCTACCAGGCCGACGACCTGATCAGGCACATCCTGCTGGCGCAGGCGCTGCTGCCGGAGTACGCGGAACTGTTCCGCGACCTCGGGGACGACGAACTGCTCGCCTTGGCGGATTCGTTCCTCCTGGAACGCTGCGTACGCCGCGAGCCGTTGCTCGACCTCCTGTCCGCCAACCTCCTGGAGTAATCGCCTGCCTTCGATGACCTCATGTTCGTAGCTTCGAGTCATGCTCTACGCGCCGCCGCAGCTGACCTCCGCCGATCTCCGAGTTCTCGCGGACCTCGAAGAGATGCGCCACCACCTGTGCGTACACCTCCGCAAGGAGGAACAGTGGATCAGACAGCTGCGGCGGAGCCTGACCGCCAGGGCCGTCGTCGGCTCGAACACCATCGAGGGTTGTGCGGCCTCGATCGACGACACGGAAGCCCTGATGGCCGGGGAAGCACCGCTGGAGACCAACGACGTGACACGGCGGGAGCGGGTGAACCACCAGCGGGCGATGACCTGTATTCAGGCGCTCCCAGACGCCGGCGCCGAGTTCCGCTACGACCTCGGGCTGCTGAACGGCCTGCATTTCATGATGCAGGAGCCGCACACGAGAAAACGACCAGGCCGGCTCCGGACAATGCCGATCTACATCAGGAGTGCTGACGATCCGATTGTCGCCGCCTGCAGGGGGCCCGACCCCGGCTTGGTGACCGGGCTCATGGACGAGCTCGTCCGATGGCTCAACGAGGGTGATCTGGACGCACCGGTCCATGTGCGGGCCTCGATGGCGCACCTGAATCTCGTAATGATCCACCCTGGGCCGACGGGAACGGGCGCATGTCGAGAGCGCTGTCCACGCTGGTGTTCGCCAGGGAGGCCCTGCTGCCGCCGGAGTTCTCCTCCATCGAGGAGTGGCTGCTTCCGGCCTTCTGGACGTCGCGCCTACGGCGGACCGTGTACCAGCAGGATGCCGGCCTCAGCCCGCAGCAGGCCGTGCGCGTCGCCCAACCTGTGACCGGCCACCTCGCCGGGCAACTCGACGTCGGTCGTCTTGCCGAGACGGTACGACTTCAGCCCGCCGGCTCCCGACGGAAGACCGTGGCGGCGATCGAGGACCTCAGCACCGAGAAGAGGCCCTGCCGCCATGGCGACCTCGTGCTCCTCGACACGCTCACCGGCAAGAAGCGCAAGGGCGAGACCATCAGGGGCCTGGACCCCGGCGTCACCCAGGTCTACCTGCGCACGTGGTTGAGCGAGGACGAGGTGACGGTGCTCACGACGTCGGTGCGGTGCAGGGCGGCCTCGGAGGTGCCGGACGACGAACCGGCGGCGATCGACCCGCCGTATCGGACCATGACCGCTTATGCGGTGAACGTCAGGACCGGCCAGGCCAGGAGGCTCGCCGAGTTCAGGGCTCAGGGGGTCTTCGAGCTGACCCTCCCCGGGCCTCCGGGGGCGATGTGATCGTGTTCGGGAGGCAGGGGCGCCGCTACGGGAGGCGTGGGCGCCGCCGAAGGATCGACGGCCTTCCCTGGGCGTGTGACCCGGTCGGGTGGCGGCCGTCGTCAGCCGGTCATCACCCGGTGGGGGCCCGGCACGTCCTTCGGCTGTCTGATCACGCGGTACCAGCCCTTCGGCAGCGTGATCGCCGCGTGCTCCTCGTGCACGAGCCGGCCGCCGACCGGCAGGTGCAGGAAACCGCGTGACAGCGTGCCGGGGCCGGGGATGGCGTGGGCGTGCCCGGTCGCCTCGCCGTAGGACAGCACCAGCCGCCCACGAGCGTCCCTGGGCTGGGAGAGCGACACGACGGGAGCGGTCTCCTCGGGGATGGGCATGAGCAGGATGTCGCCCTGGCGGTACATGGACCAATGACTCCTTCGGATCGGGTGATGATCGAAAGTTAGCGGCCCGCACCGACAATTCCCGCCCCCGGCTGCCATCTCCCGCCCGTCTCCTCCGTCCCGCCCCCGTCGTCGGTTCCAGCCCCCGCTGCCACTTCCCCCCTCCGCCTCACCCCGGCCGATGTCGGCGCGGGCCTTCAGGGGTGACGGGCCCGCGAGGTGGCCGCGACGCACACTCAAGCGGTGGCGGGCCCAGGAGGCGGCGGCGTGGGCGGTCAGCGGTGGCGGGCTCGGGAGGCGGCGGCGTGGGCGCGGTTGGCGCAGCGGGTCGAGCAGAACTGGCGCCGGCCCGGGCGGCTCCTGTCGACGAAGGCGTCCTGGCAGGGGCTGGCCGCGCACAGCCGCAGCCGTTCCCAGTCGCCCGACGCGGCGAGGTCCAGCAGTTCCGTCACCGCCCGCACCGTCAGCCGCTGTCCGAGTGAGGCGGTCGAGGGGGCGGCGAGCCGCAGGACCGGGGTGCCCGCCGACTCCGCCACGACCGCGCGCATCGGCGCCTCGTCCGCCCATCGCGCCAGGGCCCGCGCCCGCCGCGCCGGATCGCCCTCCAGGACCCGCCGCAGCCGCGACCGCACAGCCCGCACCTCGTCCAGATCCGCCGCACTCACGGAACCGGCGCGGGGATCGGAGTCACCCAGTACGCCCGCCGGACCGGCGCCGGAATCGAGATCACCCGCTGCGCCCGCCGGACCTGCGCCCGTCTCGGAGCCGCCCGCCGCACCGGCCTCGGGATCGGGGCCGGGATCGGAGGCGGGGGCCGGGGCCGGGGCGGCCGGTAGGCCCGTCGGACTGGCGCCGGCCTGAGCGCTGCTCGTCATGCTCGCCGGCTCAGCACCCGGGTCACCGAAACCCGGCACACCCAGTTCGGCGCAGAAGCGTCGCAACGCTGAGACGTCTGGCAGGCGTTCCGGGTCGTCCAGATACTCGTCCCAGGTGTTGGCCAGGTCGATCGCCACGAGACCCGTCTCGGCGTACTGGCGCATCCGCTCACCCCTTGCTAACGTCAGGACTATGAACATAGTAACCACTGACAGACATCTGGTCATCCTCGACGCCCCATCCAACCTCGGCCTGCGCCCACCGGCCCCCGGCGTCGTGCCGGGCTGTTACAAGGCCCCGTGGGCGCTGCGGGACACCGGCCTCGTCCGGCGGCTCGGCGCGTCCGACGCGGGCGCCCTCGTCCCGCCCCGCTACGTGGCCACGTGGAAACCGGGTGACGGCGTGCGCAACGGAGCCGCCATCGCCGCCTACGCCCGCGCCCTGGCCGGCCGGGTGAGCGGCATCAGGCGCGACGGCGGGTTCCCCGTGCTGCTCGGCGGCGACTGCTCGATCCTGCTCGGCCCCGCGCTGGCGCTGCGTGAAGCGGGCCGGTACGGGCTGGCGTACCTGGACGCGCACGCCGACTTCCGCCACCTGGGCAACTCCCCGCATGTCGGCTCGGCGGCCGGCGAGGACCTGGCACTGGTCACCGGGCGGGGCGAGGACTACCTGACCGACATCGGCGGGCTGCGGCCGTACGTCAGGGACGAGGACGTGATCGTGCTGGGCGTGCGGGACGAGGAGGATCTGCGGGACATCGCGGACAGCGGGCTGGCGTACGTCCCCGCCGGCGACCTGGACGACCTGAGAGACCGCGCCACGCGGGTGCTCGGCCGTGACGAGCTCGACGGGTTCTGGATCCACGTGGACGCGGACGTGCTCGACCCCTCCATCCTGCCCGCCGTCGACTCCCCCACCCCGGGAGGGCTCGACGCCGCCGAGCTGACCGAGCTGCTGCGCACGCTGCTGGCGCTGCCGGGAGCCGCCGGGCTTGAGGTGACGATCCTGGACCCCGACCTGGACGAGGACGGCAGCCAGTCCGCGCTGCTGGCCGACATCCTGGTCGCCGCGCTCACGGGCTGAGCGGCAGGACGTACGGGTTCGTGCTGGAATGGCCGGCCGCGTTGGTGGCCGTGATGAAGGTCCAGGAGGCGGAGGGCACGTAGGGGGCCCAGGCCGATTCGAGCCGGTCCCTTCCGTACCACTCCTGCCGCACCGCCACCCCCGCGAAGCTCAGCGTCCCCCCGCGCAGGTTGTGACCCTCGACCAGGATGCCGGGCCGCCCGCCGAGCTCCTTCGGGTACGCGTTGACGATGATCGGCTGCTGCCACCCGGCCGCGATGTCGTCGGCCAGCGACGGCGTGTCGTAGCGGGCCTGGCAGGTGAAGAACGGGTCCCATCCGTACGAGATGATCTTCGCGGCGTGCCGTCCCGCCGCCATGACCTGGAGGTCGAGCCGGCTCTTCGTGGTCCGCCCGCGCGGCGGCAGCGGGTCGAGCCGACCGCACTCCCCGGGGGCGGGCGTGGGTTCGAAGCCCTCGGCGTTCACCCAGAGCTCCACCCCGTCCGGCACCCGCCGCGCCGCCGCCGCGACGTAGTCGCCGGTGGAGCCGTGGTACGCCCGCGCGTTGCTCACCTCGCCCACGACCGGCACCAGCCGGGGCGCGACCGAGGCCCCGGCCTCGTGCGCCGCGTACACCGGCACCTTGCCGGTGCCCCGCCCGTCCTGGACGGCGACCGCCATGGGCAGGCCCGCGCGGGTGGCCGCGATGTCCGCCAGCCCCTCCCCCGCCTGCGCGGGCGGGAAGCCGCGCCCCCTGCGCGCGTCGATGTACGGGCTGACCACCAGCTTCTTGCCCGGCAGCGCGGTGGCGACGACGGCGTGCTGGGCCGCGTACAGCTCGATGATCGGATCGCGGTGAGACCGCGCCCGCATGGCCAGCTCGAACGACTGATACATCCCGCCGAAGGAACTCAGCCCGCCGAAGCGCCGCCCGTAGTCGGCCAGCACCCGCGCGGTGAAGGCGTTGAGTGCGGCGAGGTGGCCGAGGTCGGGCTCCCACGGCTTGCCCTCCCGCTGCGGCGCGGCGGGGAGCCCGGGGAAGACCGTCATCCCGTACGCGCTCGCCTCCCGCATCAGGTGGCCGAGCCCGTCGCCGTCGGTGGAGATCAGGACGAGGTCGTGCTCGGCGTCGGAGCAGGACCCGGCCAGCGTGAGCCGGTAGACGATCCGGTCACCGGTCTCGATCCGCCGGTCGATCCCGGGGCAGCGGAGCAGGCCCGGCCCGAACTCCTCAGCGCTCGCGTAGGAGTAGACCTGGCGGACGCGCTTGCCGGGCACCTCGGCGCACGGCCGGCCGTCGACGAGGCAGCCGTCGAAGTCGGGGTCCTGGCCGGCGGCGAACCGGGGGCCGAAGGTGATCAGCGTGTCGCCGCCGATGGCGTGGACGGCCTCGACCATGCGCCGCGTGACGCACAGGTCGGCGCGCGGCATCACCCAGTAGCCGGTGACCGCGTAGGGGGCCACGACCCGGGTGTCGCGGGCCGGGCACTCCTCCGGCTCGGGGTCGCGGGGGACGATCAGGCCCGCCACGAAGGCGACCGCCACGACGAGCCACAGGATCCGGTGCACCCACGCCCCTTCCACGCTCCACCCAGCCTACGCATCGCACCCCCGGTGCGGGCCGCCCGGAGGTGATCGCGGAGAATGGCGGCAGGGGGTGGGACGACATGCAGATCGACCTCAGCGGAAAGACCGCGCTGGTCACTGGCTCGACCCAGGGCATCGGAGCGGCCATCGCCACGGGGCTGGCCAGGGCCGGAGCCCAGGTGGGGATCAACGGCCGCAGCGAGCGCTCGGTGGCCACGGCGATCGAGCGGATCACGAAGGAGTTCGACGGCGAAGGCTCGGCGCACGACCTGGTCGCCGTTCCCGGCGACGTCTCCTCGGACGAGGGCTGCGAGCAGGTGCTGGACGCGCTGCCGCAGGTGGACGTCCTGGTCAACAACCTGGGCATCTTCGAGGCCAAGCCGCCGCTGGAGATCAGCGACGCCGAGTGGCGCCGCTTCTTCGAGGTCAACGTGCTGACCGCGGTCCGCCTGACCCGCGCGTACCTGCCGGGCATGCGCGAGCGCGGCTGGGGCCGCGTCCTCAACATCGCCAGTGACTCGGCCATCGTCACGCCCTCCGAGATGATCCACTACGGGACGTCGAAGACGGCGCTGCTGGCGGTCTCCAGGGGCTTCGCCAAGGAGGCGGCGGGCAGCGGGGTGACGGTCAACTCCGTGATCGCGGGCCCGACGCACACGGGCGGCGTGGAGGAGTTCGTCTACCAGCTCGTGGACAAGAAGCTGCCCTGGGAGGAGGCGCAGCGGGAGTTCATGCGGCTGCACCGGCCGCAGTCGCTGATCCAGCGGCTGATCGAGCCCGAGGAGATCGCGAACATGGTGGTCTACCTCAGCTCGGCGCTCGCCTCCGCGACGACGGGTGGCGCGCTGCGGGTGGACGGCGGTTACGTGGACGCGATCCTGCCGTAAGCACACATTCCACTCGGACGGGCATAAGCGGTCAGCGGCGGTCGAGGCCCGACAGCTGCCAGGCCAGGCGGCGCCGCACGACGGGCAGGCGGCCGGCCAGACGCAGCACCGCGTTGCGCAGCGGGCGCAGCGCGGCGCTCGCGGTGGCCAGCGAGGTCAGCCGGCTCGCCAGTCGCACGACCTTCTCCGCCACCGGCCGCCGCGCGCCCGCGTAGGCGTCGAGCAGGGAGTCGGGTCCGCCCGCCAGCACGCCGGCCAGCGCCTCGCCCAGCTTCACCGCGTCCTCGATGCCGAGGTTCATCCCCTGCCCGCCGGCGGGCGAGTGCAGGTGCGCCGCGTCCCCGGCGAGCAGGATGCGCCCGTGGCGGTAGGTGTCGGCGATCCGGTGGTGCACGCGGAAGCGGGAGCCCCAGACGACCTCCTTCACCACGGCGGGCTCGGCCTCAGGCCCGCGCGTGTCGAGCAGGCGCTGCACGAACGCCGCGTCGGGCTCGTGCGGGGCCTCGTCCACGGTGGCCACGATCCGGTGGAACCCGTCGGGCAGCGGGGCGACGACCACCAGGCCGTCGGGCGAGAAGTACAGGATGACCTCGTCGCTCGGCACCCCGCCGGTCAGCCGCACGTCGGCCAGGGAGAACGACTCGGCGTACGTGCCGCCGCCGAAGCCGACGCCGGACTGCTCGCGGACGAGGCTGTGCATCCCGTCGGCCCCCACCAGGTAGGAGGCGCGCACGGCGCTGCCGTCGGCGAGGGTGGCGGTGACGCCGGAGCCGTCCTGCTCGATCGCGGTCACCCTGGCCGGCCGCAGCACCTTCCCTCCCAGCTCCTCCAGCCGGGCCAGGAGGTACGCCTCGGTGTCCGCCTGGGAGATCATCAGCGTGTACGGGTACCGCGTCGGCAGTCCCTCGAAGGGCACCGGCACCAGGAGCCGGTCGCGGTCGCGGATGGTGAAGCGCGGCGTGTGCACCCCGCGCGCGTCCAGGGCCGGGCTGACCCCGTACGGCTCCAGCAGCTCCAGCGTGCGCGAGTGCACGACGGCGGCCCTGGAGGTGTTCGTGCCCTCGGCCTGCCCGTCCACGATGACGACGTCGTGGCCGAGCTGGGTCAGGACGACGGCGGCGGTGAGCCCGACGGGGCCGGCGCCGACGACGAGCACATCGGTGGTGATCATGATTCCTCCCCAGTGGGCCAACATTCGTTGGCCAACACGTGTTGACGATACCTAGGCCCCTCCCGAGATGTCAACGCTTGTTGGCCAACAGTGGTTGGTGCAGCTCCCACCCCCAGGCCCGCCCTATGCCGCTATGTCGCGAAATATCCCCCGCCGACGCCGCCGACCAGGCCAAGGGCGGCCACGGCGATAGCTCATCCCGTTCACGCCCTCCCCGCCCTTGACAGCGACAGAAAACATCAGTCACTCCGCCATCAAATACACCAGAACAAAGCTTTGCGCCCACCTTCAAGTCGTGTTAGAAGGGAGAGAAGCAGAGAGGACCGGGCACTGTGACGGTGATTCTCGACGGCATCTCCGTGCGCCAGCGCGGAGAGACCTGGCTGGACGACGTCAATCTCGAATTAGCACCAGGAATGACCACCGTCATCGGCCCGATGATGGCGGGAAAGACGACGTTGATGCGCGTCGCCGCTGGATTGCTGGCCCAGGAGACAGGCCGGGTGACGGTCAACGGAAAAGACGTCACCGGAATATCGGTGCGGAAACGATCGGTCGCCTTCGTCTATCAGCAATTCATCAATTACCCGTCGCTGACCGTCTACGAGAACATCGCCTCCCCGCTCCGCCTCGACCCGCGCTTCCGCCGCGACGGCGTCGACCGCCGGGTACGTGAGGTGGCCGAGCTCATGGGCCTGGCCGAGCTGCTGGGGCGCCGGCCCGCCGAGCTGTCGGGCGGGCAGCAGCAGCGCACCGCCATCGCCCGCGCCCTGGCCCGCCCCGTGGACCTGCTGCTGCTCGACGAGCCCCTGGCCAACCTGGACTTCAAGCTGCGCGAGCAGTTGCGCGCCGACCTGAAGGCCATGTTCGCCGGATCAGGCGGCGTCGTGCTCTGGTCCACCGCCGACCCGAACGAGGCGCTGACGTTCGCCGCGCCGACCGTGGTGCTGGGCGAGGGCCGGGTCAGGCACGTAGGGGACGTCGCCGACATGTACGCCCACCCGCCCACGCTGGCCGTGGCGGCCACGCTCAGCGACCCCCCGCTCAACCTGCTGCCCGGCGTCGTCCGCGACGGCCGCATCGAGGTGCTCGGCGCCTCCTTCCCCGCGCCCCGCGCGCACGCCACCGGCCACGGGGTCGTGCTCGGCGTACGCCCCCACCAGGTCACGATCGGCAGCGCGCCGGTCACCGACGCGCTGGAGCTGCCGGCCGAGATCAGGCTGGCCGAGGTGACCGGCAGCGCGACCTTCCTGCACCTGCTCCTCCAGGACGGCCACCACCTGGTCGCGCACCTGCCCGGCACCCAGCAGTTCTTGCCGGGCGAGAGCACGCGCGCGTACGTGGACCCCGCGCACGTCTTCGTGTTCGACCAGGACGGCGGCCGGCTGCTGGGCACCAGCGCCGCGGAGGTGGACCTGCATGGCTGACATCCGGCTGGAGGGCGTCGGCCACAGCTACGACGGCGGCCGGACGTGGGCGCTGAAGCCGATGACGTGGACGTGGCGCGGCTCCAGGGCGTACGCGCTGCTGGGCCCGAGCGGCTGCGGCAAGACCACACTCCTGAACATCATCTCCGGCCTGCTCACCCCCACGGTCGGCCGGATCTGGTTCGACGACCGCGAGGTCACCGGCGTGCCCACCGCGGGCCGCAACATCGCGCAGGTCTTCCAGTTCCCCGTCCTGTACGAGGAGATGTCGGTCTACGACAACCTCGCCTTCCCCCTGCGCAACCGCAAGGTGCCCAAGCAGGAGATCGACCGCCGCGTCCGTCAGGTGTCGCGATTGCTCGGCCTGGAGGAGGTGCTGCGCCGCCGCTCGCGCCGGCTCGACCCTGGCCGCCAGCAGATCGTCAGCCTGGGCCGCGGCCTCGTCCGCCACGAGGTGGCCGCGGTGCTGCTCGACGAGCCGCTGACCGTGGTGGATCCGGCGCTGAAGTGGACGCTGCGCAGCAAGCTCAAGGAGATCCACCGCGACACCGGCCACACGCTGGTCTACGTCACGCACGACCAGACGGAGGCGCTGACGTTCGCCGACGAGGTGGTGGTGCTCAACGACGGGGCGATCGTGCAGGCGGGCGAGCCGGCGGAGCTGTTCCTGTCCCCGGCGCACGAGTTCGTGGGCCACTTCATCGGCTCCCCCGGCATGAACGTGCTGCCCGCGGAGGTGAGCGGCGACGTCGTCAAGGCCGGGCGGTCCGTGGTCGGGGCGGTCGCGGACGGCCTGCCGCCGGGCCCGGTGCGGATCGGGGTGCGGCCGGAGTTCGTCCGGATCACCGCCGAGCGCGTCTCCCCCGGCGTCGCGGCCAGGGTGAAGGGGACCGACCGGATGGGCGCGTACGACCTGGTCCACACCACGGTCGGCGAGCACCAGGTGATCGCCAAGACCGAGGCGGGCTCATCGTACGAACCGGGCGCGCTCACGTTCCTGCACTTTCCCGCCGAGCGCACGTTCCTGTTCAGGGACCAGGTCAGGTGCGGCTCACTCGCGCCCCTGAACGAAGGGGGCCAGAGGTGAGCGAACAGGGCGACGTCCGGACGGATGAGCCGCGTCCCGCGCTGAAGCGCAAGGACAACCGGGCCTGGTGGCTGGTCCTGCCGGTCGTCGTGTCCGTGGCGTTCACGGCGGTGATCCCGCTGATGACCGTGGTCAACTTCTCCGTCCAGGACGTCTTCAGCCCGGTCGACCGGGTCTTCGTCGGCCTGGAGTGGTTCCGCTCGATCTCCAGGGACCCCGAGGTGCGCGCGGCGCTGGTGCGCACGCTGCTGTTCTCGGCGCAGGTGCTGCTGCTGGAGATCCCGCTGGGCGTGGCGCTGGCGGTGGTGATGCCGCGCCGCGGCGTGTGGGTGTCGGTCGCGCTGGTGCTGGTCGCGCTGCCGCTGCTCATCCCGTGGAACGTGGTGGGCACGATCTGGCAGATCTTCGCCCGCGGCGACATCGGGCTCGGCGGCTGGACGATCAACAACGTGCTGGGCGTCAACTTCAACTACACGCTGGACTCCACGGACGCCTGGATCACGGTCCTGCTCATGGACGTGTGGCACTGGACGCCGCTGGTGGCGCTGCTGGCGTACGCGGGGCTGCGCTCGATCCCCGAGCCGTACTTCCAGGCCGCGCAGATCGACGCCGCCTCGGCGTGGGCCACGTTCCGGCACATCCAGTTGCCCAGGCTGCGCGGCGTGCTGACGATCGCGGTCCTGCTCAGGTTCATGGACAGCTTCATGATCTACACCGAGCCGTTCGTGGTGACCGGCGGCGGGCCTGGCAACGCGACCTCGTTCCTCAGCATCCTGCTGTCGAAGATCGCGGTCGGCCAGTTCGACGTGGGGCCGGCGGCGGCGTTCTCGCTGCTCTACTTCCTGCTCGTGCAGATCCTCTGTTACGTCTTCTTCACCGTGCTCACCAGGTCAGGGAGGTGAGGACCATGACCAGGACCACCGGGCGGCGGCTGCCCTGGGCGCGCACGGTCTTCTGGCTCTACGTGGCCACGCTCATGCTGCCGCTGCTGTGGATGTTCGGCATGTCGATCCGCCCGAACGAGGACATCCTCGGCAGCTTCTCGCTCATCCCGCAGCGCGTGACGTTCGACAACTACGCCACCTTCTTCACCGACTCCTCGTGGTATTCGAGCTATCTGAACTCCATCGTCTACACCTCGCTGAACGCGGTCATGTCGCTCATCGTGGCGCTGCCCGCCGCCTACGCTTTCTCGCGTTTCCGGTTCGCCGGGGACAAACATCTGTTCTTCTGGCTGCTGACCAATCGCATGGCCCCGCCCGCGGTATTCCTGCTGCCGTTCTTCCAGATTTATCAGAGCGTCGGCCTGTTCGACACGCATCTCGGCGTGGCCATCGCGCACATGCTCTTCAACGTCCCGCTGGCGGTGTGGATCCTGGAAGGATTCATGTCCGGAATTCCGCGGGAAATAGACGAGACCGCCGCGATCGACGGATATTCGCTGCCGCGTTTCTTCGTCAAGATCTTCCTCCCGATGATCCGGTCCGCGATCGGCGTGACCGCGTTCTTCTGCTTCATGTTCAGCTGGGTCGAGCTGCTGATCGCCAGGACGATCACCTCGGTGAACGCGAAGCCGATCGCCGCGACGATGACGCGGACGGTGAGCGCGGCGGGCGTGGACTGGGGCCTGCTCGCGACGGCGGGAGTGCTCACGATCGTGCCCGGCGCGATCGTGATCTGGTTCGTCCGCAACTACATCGCCAAGGGCTTCGCCCTGGGAAGGGTCTAGCCGTGCTCGACTGGATGGTCTGGACCCTGCCCACCGCCCTGGTCTTCGCCGGGCTGGTCGTGCTGCTGGCCGTGATGGCGGTCTGGGGCCGGATCTCCCCTCCCGTGGCCAGGCGGGGCTTCCTGCGGATCGAGACCGACCGGGGCGACCGGCTCTACGTCGGGCTGATCAGCGCCGCCGTCGTCCTGGCCGGCTGGATAGCGGTCACCGACCTGTCCATGTGGCTCGCGCTCGGCTGCGCGCTGCTGGTGGCGGTCGTGATCGGCATGTGGGGCTAACAGAGAAGGAGCTGAACGATGAGGCATCGGGCAGGAAGGTCCGCGGCCGCAGGTCTGGCAGTGCTCGTCATGGTGGCGGCAGGCTGCACCCAGGGCGCGGACAAGCCCACCAGCGACTTCAAGGAGGCCGACGGGAAGGCGGCGGCCCAGAGATGGGTGACGGAGCAGTTCACCCCGAGCACGCTGTCCAAGGACCAGCAGCTCGCCGAGATGGACTGGTTCATCAAGGCCGCGGCGCCGTACCGCGGCATGCAGATCAACGTGGTCTCCGAGACGATCACCACGCACGAGTACGAGTCGCAGCAGCTCGCCAAGGCGTTCAGCGAGATCACCGGGATCAGGATCAAGCACGACCTGATCCAGGAGGGCGACGTCGTCGAGAAGCTGCAGACGCAGATCCAGGGCGACCAGAACATCTACGACGCCTACGTCAACGACTCCGACCTCATCGGCACCCACTCGCGCGGCGACTACGTGGTCCCGCTGTCGGACTACATGGCGGGTGAGGGCAAGAACGTCACCTCCCCCACGCTCGACCTGGACGACTTCATCGGCATCAGCTTCACCACCGGCCCGGACAAGAAGATCTACCAGCTCCCCGACCAGCAGTTCGCGAACCTCTACTGGTTCCGCTACGACTGGTTCACCGACCCGGAGATCAAGAAGCAGTTCAAGGCCGCGTACGGCTACGACCTCGGCGTCCCGGTCAACTGGGCGGCCTACGAGGACATCGCCGAGTTCTTCACCACCAAGGTCAACGGCAACGGCACCATCGACGGCAAGAAGGTCTACGGCCACATGGACTACGGCCGCAAGGACCCCTCGCTGGGCTGGCGCTTCACCGACGCCTGGCTGTCCATGGCGGGCAACGGCGACCCCGGCATCCCCAACGGCCTGCCGGTGGACGACTGGGGCATCAGGGTGGAGAACTGCCGCCCGGTCGGCTCCTCGGTGACCCGCGGCGGCGACACCAACGGCC
The DNA here is from genome assembly GCF_039529435.1 of Nonomuraea maheshkhaliensis. Classification (NCBI taxonomy): domain Bacteria; kingdom Bacillati; phylum Actinomycetota; class Actinomycetes; order Streptosporangiales; family Streptosporangiaceae; genus Nonomuraea; species Nonomuraea maheshkhaliensis. The sequence continues at coordinate 93,300 of NZ_BAAAMU010000015.1, read as the reverse complement.
CGGCCGCGGTCTACGCGCTCACCAAGTACGTGGACTGGCTGAAGAAGTACGCGCCCAGGGAGGCCGCGGGCATGAACTTCAGCGAGGCGGGCCCCGTCCCCGCCCAGGGCTCGATCGCCCAGCAGATCTTCTGGTACACCTCGTTCACCGCCGACATGACCAAGGAGGGGCTGCCGGTCGTCAACGGCGACGGCACACCCAAGTGGCGCATCGCGCCGAGCCCGCACGGCGCGTACTGGAAGGACGGCAACAAACTGGGCTACCAGGACGCCGGCTCGTGGACGCTGCTCAAGAACACCCCGCAGGAGCGCAGGGCCGCGGCCTGGCTGTACGCGCAGTTCGTCACCTCGAAGACGGTCTCGCTGAAGAAGTCGATCGTCGGCCTGACCTTCATCCGCGAGTCGGACATCAAGAGCGACTACTTCGCCGACAACGCGAAGAAGTACGGCGGCCTGATCGAGTTCTACGGCTCGCCGGCCCGCGTGCAGTGGACGCCGACCGGCACGAACGTGCCCGACTACCCGAAGCTGGCCCAGCTGTGGTGGCAGAACGTGGCCACCGCCGTGACCGGCGAGACCACGCCGCAGCAGTCGATGGACAACCTGGCCAAGCAGCAGGACGACATCCTGTCCCGCCTGGAGCGCCTGTCGCGCGAGCGACAGGGGTACGGCGGCCAGTGCGCGCCCAAGCTCAACCAGGAACGCCCGGCCCAGTACTGGTACGACCAGCCGGGCGCGCCCGCGCCGAAGCTGGCCGACGAGCGCGGCAAGCCGGAGACGGTCGACTACGACAAGCTGATCGCCACCTGGAAACAGGGGAACTGACAAGACGACCGCCGCCCGTGGCAGGAACGGGCGGCGGTCAGCCTTTCAGGTGCGCGCCCAGCCAGTCGAAGGCCCGCTCCTGCATGGGCACGTCGAAGCTGTGCGGCACGTCGGCGAAGACCGCTTCGTAGGCATCCGGGGCCTGCGCGTAGCGGTCGCCGATGATGGTGTGGGCCCGGCGCATGCCGTCCTCGGGGAAGAGGCGGTCGCGCATGGCGTACTGGACCATGAGCGGTCGTGGGGCGCGGGCGGCGACCAGATCCGGCCAGTCGCCCAGTCGCGGCAGCCCCGGCGGCCAGAACATCCAGGTGTGCAGGGGCACGTGCGCGGCCAGCATCTCGCGGAAGGTGGAGGTCATCGCGGTGACGACGACCGCGCTCATCTCGGGGTCGAAGGCCCCGAGCAGCGCGGCCCGCGCGCCGCCGCCCGACAGCCCGGCGCAGCCGACGAGGCCGACGTCGGGGCGCGAGCGCAGGTAGGCCGCGGCCGCGAGGTCCTCCCCCGCGACGACGCCGGTGAACGAGGTGCCGAGCGCCGCGCACTGCTTGGCCACGACGTGCTCGTGCTCCTTGGCGGCCCGGTCGTAGCGGTCGGCCTCGCTCAGCGGGCCGTCGGGGAGCTCCAGCGGGAAGCGGCGGCTGCCCCACACGAACACGTCGTGGGCCAGCACCGCGAACCCGCGCCTGGCCAGTTCCCCGGCGAAGGCGCGCCCGCCGTAGATCTCGTCCCGCAGCCGGCGCACCTCAGGCGACGGCCCTTCGGGACCGTCGGCGATCTTCTCCTTGCCGGCCCACTTCATGCCCGCGTGGCAGTGCAGCGCCACCACCCCGGGCAGCGGGCCGTCCGCACCGGCCGGTTTGAGCAGGTACGCGTGAGTACGCGGCCCGAAGCCCACCGACCACGACAGCTCCTCGCCGTCCAGGCCGTCCGCGCTCCAGGACCGCTCGACCCGCACGCCGGCCGCCACGAGGTCGAGCACCCCCACGGCCTCCCGCGCCGCCGCGGCCAGCTCCGGCCCCGGCAGCGTGGGGTAGAGGCCGAGCTGGGCCTGCGCGAGGCCGGCCAGCTCAGCGAACACGCGTGCCGCCGTCCGTGAGGTGCACGGGAGCCCCGGTACGGGCGGAGACGTTGGCCGCGTGGCCGGTCAGCACGCTGCGGATGCCGTCGCGGTAGCCGGCCTGCCGGGCCAGCGGGTCGTTGCCGGGGCCGCGGAAGACGTCGTTCAGCAGCAGCCGGTCGCCGCCGCCGTGCCCGCCGGCCCCCGTCTCGATCGGCACCTCCTCCGGCTCGCTCCAGTGCCGGCGCAGCGTGAGCCGCTCCGACGAGCCGGTCGCGTGCTCCTTGGCCGCCGCGCTCGGGTCGATGGCGGCGTGCGGAGGCGTCCACTCCCGCTCCACCACGTCCAGCTCCAGCCGCCCTGCCGTGCCGTTGAAGGCCACCCGGTAGCCCTCCCACGGCGAGTGGGCGTGCAGGGAGTAGGTCATGACGGCGCGGTTGGCGTAGCGGACCATCACCGACATGTTGTCGTCGATGTCGATGCCCTCGCCGAAGACGTCCTGGTCGCGGATGTAGCCGTCCTCGTGCTCGGCCTCCAGGTAGAGCCGCCGCAGCCGCTCGTCCTTGGAGATGTCCAGCAGGTACGGGTCCGTGCCCAGCCCTGGTGCGCCCTGGGCGCGCTCTGGACGCTCGCCCACGCCACGCTTCCTGGCGTTGTCGGCGCCGTAGAAGCGCAGGCCGGTCTGCGCGAAGACCAGCTCGGGCGCCGAGTCGAGCCACCAGTTCATCAGGTCGAAGTGGTGGGTGGACTTGTGCACCAGCAGCCCGCCGGAGTTGGCCCGGCCGCGGTGCCAGCGGCGGAAGTAGTCGGCGCCGTGGATGGTGTCCAGCATCCACTCGAAGTGCACCGAGGTCACCTCGCCGATCGCGCCCCGCATCAGCAGGCGGCGCACGGCGGAGTTGCGCGGCGAGTACCGGTAGTTGAAGGTCACGATCAGCTTGCCCGAGCTGCGCTCGGCGGCCGCGGCGATGGCCGCGCAGCCGTCGGCGTCGATCGTGAGCGGCTTCTCCACGATGACGTCGCGCCCGGCGTCGAGCGCCGCGCACACGTATTTCGCGTGCGTGGCGTCGACGGTGGTGACGATGACCGCGTCGGCGAGCTCAAGCACCTTGCCGAACTCCGCGGGCGCGAAGCGCGGCACCTCCTGACCGATCCGCTCGGCGTAATAGTCCATGCGGGTCCGGTTGGTGTCGCACAGGGCGACGATGGTGCCGGCGTCGCGCCACTCCCCGAGCAGCGCGTCGACGTACATCTGCGCGCGGTGCCCGAGCCCGACGAACGCGTACCTCATGCTTCTCCTATCAACCAGCGATGGAGGCGTTGGCCTCCGTGATGAACTTCTGCGCGGCGTCGTCGGGGGTCATCCGGCCGAACATGACCTCTTCGGAGTAGCGCGTGAGGATGTCCTCCATGGCGCTGGCGCCCTTCGGCGGGGCGGCGGGCGGGTCGGTGAGCTCGCCCTTGGCCTCGTCGAGGAAGGCCAGCGTCTTCTTGTCGGCGTCAGGGAGCTTGTCCTTGACCGCCGCGAGCACCTTGGAGCTGGCGGGCAGGCCGCGGTCGCTCAGGATGATCGCGCCCGCCTCGGGGTCGTTGATCATGTAGTCGATGAACTTGGCCGCCTCGGCGGCGTGCTCGGACTTCGACGAGGCGCTGTAGAACATGGCCGGCTGCAGGAACATGCCGCCGGCGGTGGCGCCCTTGATCTTCGGCATCCTGAGCAGGTCGAGGTCCGAGCCGGACGCCTTGGCCGCCGCGCCGAGCTGGTTGCTCCACCACATGCCCATCGCGCCGGTGTTGGTGCCGAGCAGCGACTGGTCGATGCTGGTGGCGCCGATCTCGGAGCTCTTGGCCGCGTCGGGCGCGCCCTTGCCCTTGATCAGGTTCTGCATGATCGACCACCATTCCTTGATGGTCTCCGGCGTCAGGCCGAGCTTGTTGCCGGCGTAGAACTGCTCGCCCTTCTGGGTGGCGTAGATCTGCAGGTACGCCGGGTTCCAGCTGAGCTGGGTGCCGGTGACCTTGCCGCCGCTGCCGGCGGTGACCTTGTTGGCCAGCGCGATGTAGTCGTCCCACGTCCACTGCTTGTCGTCAGGCAACTCGGCCTTGGCCTGCTCGACCAGCGACTTGTTGACGAGCAGCGAGAAGGCGTTGACGCCGGTGGGGATGGCGTACTGCTTGCCGTCGATGGCGCCGGTGGTCAGCACCTTCGCGTCGACGTCGGCGGTGTTGACCTTGCTGGCCAGGTCGGCCAGGGTGCCGCGCTCGGCGTACTCGCGCAGGCCGCGGATCTCCAGGCTCATGACGTCGGGCGCGTCGCTGCCGGCGACCTTCGTGGACAGCGTCTCGTAGTAGCTGGCCCAGTCCGAGAACTCGCCCTCGACGTCGATCGTCGGGTTCTTCGCCTCGAACTTCTTGATGGCCTCCTCGGTCATCTTCTGCCGCGCGTCGCTGCCCCAGTAGGAGAAGCGCAGCTTGATCTTGCCGTCGGCGGGCTCGCCGCCGCCACCGCCGCTGCCGCAGGCCGCGGTGACCGCCAGCACAGCGGTGGCGAGCAGTGCCGCCGACCACATCTTCTTGCCAGAGCTCACGGCTCTACCTCCTAGGGGATGTTCTCTGTTGGGGGGTGGACGAACTACTTCAGGCCCGTGGTCGCCACACCACGGATCAGGTATTTCTGGCCTGCCAGGAAGAACCCGAAGATGGGGCCGAGCGCGATGATCGACATGGCGAACATCGGCCCCCACGACGAATCGCTGCTGGCGTCCAGGAACGTGCGCAACGCTACCGGTACGGTGAAATTGTCGGGATTGTTGAGATAGAGCAGCTGGCTGAGGAAGTCGTTCCAGGTCCAGATGAACGTGAAGATCGCGGTGGTGGCCAGGGCCGGCATGCACAGCGGCATGACGACCCTGATGAAGATGCGCCAGTAACCGGCGCCGTCGATCTCCGCCGCCTCGTCCAGCTCCCGCGGCAGCGTGCGGATGAACTGCACCATGAGGAAGATGAAGAACGCGTCGGTGGCCAGGACCTTGGGCATGACCAGCGGCCAGATCGTGTTGATCAGGTCGAGCTTCGAGAACATGATGTACTGCGGCACGATCGTCACGTGGTGCGGCAGCATGATCGTGCCCAGCATGATCGCGAACCACAGCTTCTTCAGCGGGAAGTTCAGCCGGGCGAAGGCGTAGGCCGCCAGCGAGCAGGCCACCAGGTTCGCCACCACCGACAGGACGGTGATCACCGCTGAGTTCCACAGGTAGTAGCCGAAGGGGTGCTTCAGCGCGTACCAGCCCTCGGTGTAGTTCTCGGTCGTGACCTGGCTGGGCCAAAGGCCCGGCTCGCGGAAGATGAGCTCTTCCGGCTTGAGCGAACTGGAGATCATCCAGAGCAGCGGATAGAGCATGACCAGGCCGAAGCCGATCAGCAGGATGTGCTTGACCACGGGTCCGCCGTTGAGCGGGCGGAACAGCACCGGGATCGGCCTACTTCGTGTCGCCATAGAAGACCCAATACTTGGAAGCGAGGAAGTTCACCCCGGTCAGCCCGGCGATGATCAGGAGCAGGACCCAGGCCATCGCGGCGGCGTAGCCCATGTCGTAGTTCTTGAACCCCTGGAGATAGAGGTAGAGCGTGTAGAACAGGGTGGAGTCGGCCGGGCCGCCCCTGCCGCCGCTCACGATGAACGCCTGGGTGAACGACTGGAACGACTTGATGAGCTCCAGCACGAGGTTGAAGAAGATGATCGGCGTCAGCAGCGGCAGCGTGATGGAGCGGAACTGACGAAGCCAGCCGGCCCCGTCCACGGCGGCGGCCTCGTAGTAGCTGCTCGGGATCTGCCGCAGCCCCGCCAGGAAGATGATCATCGGCGCGCCGAACGTCCACACGTGCAGGAGGATCAGCGTGCCCAGCGCGTAGTCGGGGTGGCCCACCCAGCCGGGCCCCTGGATGCCGAAGATCGACAGCACCGCGTTGACCAGGCCGTCGGCGCCGAAGACCTTGCGCCACAGGATCGCGATGGCGACGCTGCCGCCCAGCAGCGAGGGCAGGTAGAAGATCGAGCGGTAGATGGGCAGCCCGCGCAGCCCGCGGTCGAGCACGAGGGCCAGCGCGAGCGCGAAGGCCAGCTGCAGCGGCACCGAGACGATCACGTAGACCGTGGTCACCTTGAGCGAGTTCAGGAACCTCGGATCCTCGGTGAACATCTTGGTGTAGTTGTCGAGCCCGACCCACTTGGCCTCCTCCAGGAGGCTGTAGTCGGTGAACGACAGGTAGAGCGAGGCGAAGATCGGGCCGATCGTGATGACGAGCAGGCCGACGAACCAGGGCGCCAGGAAGAGATAGGCGGCCCGTGCCTCACGGCGGGACCGTTTCGTGGATCGGTGGCCGCCACGGGCCGGCCCGCTCGCCGAGCGCCGGGGTTTCACCGCCACCGAAACTTCTGTCATCACGGACCTTCCGGCAAGAAGTGGATGGATAGCGCTTTCCTATAGCTGGCAGGAAAGTTCCGTCAACCCTTTGCAGACGTTACATAGCCGTTACCGATATATCGCGACCGCATTTCCCCTGCTAGCACGCTCGTCCCGCAAATAAGTCAGATGAGTTACGATCCGGTTTAGTACAACCGTTTGCAGAGCCCGCTATCGTGGAGCCGCGGTGGAGTCCCTGATGACCAGCCGGGTCTCCAGCGACGTGGTGGCCGTCACCTCCTGGATGAGCAGATCGACCGCCAGCCGCCCGGCGGCGGCCGTGGGCATGGCGACCGTGGTGAGCTTCGGCCGGGACAGCCGCCCGGGCACGATGTCGTCGATCCCCACCACGCTCACGTCCGCCGGCACGCTCAGCCCGAGATCGCCGAGCCCCTCGATCAGGCCGATCGCGACCAGGTCGTTGTAGGCCAGCACGCCGGTCGCCCCCGAGTCCCGCACGCGGGCCGCCGCGGCGTACCCGCCGCGCTCGGTGGGCGCGTTGGGGCCCACGACGACGAGGTCCACGCCCGTCACCTGCTCGGCGGCCGTACGGATCTCGGCGCTCGTCCACGAGCCGGCCGGCCCCGACACCAGCGCGACCCGGGTGTGCCCGAGCCCGGCCAGGTGCTCGACCGCCAGCCTGGCGCCGTGCCCCACGTCCATCAGCACGGTGGCCGCGCCGCGCAGCCGCCGGTTGATCACCACGAACGGCACCTGCTCGGCCAGCCGTTCGAGCGCCTTGTTGGACGAGCGCGGGCTGCACAGCACCACGCCGTCCACCTGCTTGGAGAACGCCTGCACCAGCTCCTCCTCCGCGGCCGCCTCCTCGTCGGTGTCGGCCACGAACAGGTGGTAGTCGCGCTGGCGGGCCGCCGCGTGGGCCGCCTTGATCAGCGGCGGGAAGAACGGGTTGGCGATGTCGGCCACGATCAGGCCGAGATTGTGGGTGCGCCCGGTCGTGAGCGCCCTGGCCGCCCGGTTGGGCCGGTACCCCAGCTCCTCGGCCACCGTCAGCACCCTGGAGCGGGTGGCGGCGTTCACCATGTGGGGCGCGGAGAAGGTCCGGGACACGGTCGACACATGGACCCCGGACGCCCTGGCCACATCACGAATCGTCACTGTCACGTCGCACACCCTAACGCAACCGCTTGCAGGCGCTTGGAAGTCGGTGAAAGCGCTTGCCACCAGAACTCGCCGGGAATCCCCAGCTAGAGAGCTGGTGACGAAATCGCCTCTTGACGCCTCACCCTTGCTGACCCGAAGGTTTAGTGCAACTGTTTGCAGTCTTGAAGGAGCCACTCACGGTGAGCAGAGTCCTCGTCACCGGAAGCGCAGGACGCCTCGGCCGCAGCGTGGTCAGCACGCTCGCGGCGGCCGGGCACGAGGTCATCGGCGTGGACCGCGCCCCGGGCACCCCGGCGGAGGCGGCCGTCACGTTACCGGCCGACCTCACCGACACGGGTGAGACGTTCGAGGTGATCGCCAGGTTCCGGCCCGAGTCGGTGATCCACCTCGCCGCGATCGCCACTCCGTTCAGCTTCCCGGAATCGGTGATCTTCAGGGTCAACACCCGGCTCGCCTTCAACGTGTGCGAGGCGTCGGTGGCGCTCGGCGTGCCCGGCGTGGTGGTGGCCAGCAGCCCGACCGTCATGGGGTACGGCGCGCCGGGCGGGTGGGCGCCCCACTACCTGCCGATCGACGAGGAACATCCTGTTCTGCCGTGGAACGCGTACAACCTGTCCAAGGTGACCGCCGAGCAGACGATGCGGGCCTTCTCCCGGGCGGGGAAGACGAGGATGGCCGCGGTGCGGCCGTGCTTCGTGATCCCGCCCGAGGAGTGGGCGGGCGCGCCGACGCAGGCCGGTCACACCGTGCGCGAGCGGCTCGACCGGCCCGAGCTGGGCGGGGTGTCGCTGTTCAACTACATCGACTCGCGCGACGCCGCCGAGATGATCGCCGTGCTCGGCGAGGCGCTGCCCGAGCTGCCCAACGGCGAGATCTTCTTCGCCGGCGCGGCCGACGCGCTGGCCAGGAAGCCGCTGGCCGACCTGCTCCCCCAGGTCGTGCCCGGCACCGAGCCGTTCGCGGGCGCGCTGACCGGCACCACGCCGGCCTTCTCGACCGCCAAGGCGGAGCGCCTGCTCGGCTGGCAGCCCAAGCGAAGCTGGCGTACCGAGCTCAAGGACGACTCCCCCCTCCTCGCGGCGGCCGACCCGCACAGCCACCCGTGAGGGGATCCAGCGGCACCTGTCCGACTTTCCGTCCCGCCCGCAAGGCCGGGGTTTCTATCCTCAAGGAGATTCCGTGAATCTCAGCGGTGTGCTGTTCTTTCCCGTGACCCCGTTCGACGCCGGCGGCGCGCTCGCCGAGGAGGTGCTGGCCGAGCACGTGCGGCAGGGGATGGAGCACGGCCCCGGCGGCGTGTTCGCGGCCTGCGGCACGGGCGAGTTCTCCGCGCTGTCGGAGTCCGAGCACGCCCGGGCGGTACGGGTGGCCGCCGAGGTCGTGGCCGGCCGGGTGCCGGTGTTCGCGGGCGCGGGCGGGCCGCTCGGCGCCGCGCTGAACCAGGCGCGGGCGGCCAGGGAGGCGGGCGCGGACGGGCTGCTGCTGATGCCGCCGTATCTGGCCCAGGGGCCTGGGCACGGCTTCGAGGCGTACGTGCGGGCGGTGGCCGAGGTGCTGCCGGTGATCATCTACCAGCGCGGCTCCGTGGTGCTCGAACCGGAGGCCGTGGTCGCGCTGGCCGGCCTGCCCGGGGTGATCGGGCTCAAGGACGGCGTGGGCGACATCGACCGGATGCAGCGCATCGTGCTGGCCGTGCGCGAGTCGTACCCGGACTTCCTGTTCTTCAACGGGCTGCCCACGGCCGAGCTGACCATGCCCGCCTACCGGGGGCTCGGGGTCGAGCTGTACTCCAGCGCGGTGTTCGCGTTCGCGCCCGAGATCGCGCTGGCCTACCTGCACGGCGAGGAGCGGCTTCTCACCGAGTTCTACGCCCCGCTCGTCCGCCTGCGCGGCAAGGTCCCCGGCTACCCCGTCTCGCTGGTCAAGGCCGGCGTCCGGCTGCGCGGCCTGGACGTGGGCTCCGTGCGCCCGCCGCTGGTGGAGGTGAGCGGCGAGCACCTGGAGGAGCTGGAGACGCTGATCAAGACCGGGCTGGAACGGGTGGCGTCATGACGATCGCGGACCTGCGTAGCGAGCTGCGCACCGCCCCGCTGCCGCGGCCGTGGGGCGCGGACGTGCCGGCCAACCACGTGATCGTCACCCATGTCACGCTCGCCGACGGGCGTACCGGCACCGGCTTCTCGTGGACGCCGCAGATCGGCGCGCACGCGGTGCGGGCGCTGCTCGACCACGACATCCGGGAGGCGCTGATCGGGCTGCCCGCCCATCCCGAGGTGGTGTGGGACCGCCTGTGGCGGCACCTGCGCGAGGCGGGACCCGGCGGGATCACCACGGTCGCGCTGGCCGGCGTCGACCTGGCGCTGTGGGACCTGCGCTGCGGCGGCGAGGCGCTGCCCGACGTGCTGGGCCGCCGCCGCGACGAGCTCCCCGTGTACGGCAGCGGCGTCAACCTGCACTACCCGCTGGAGGAGCTGGTCGAGCAGGCCGGGCGCTGGGTCGCGGCCGGCTACCGGGGCGTCAAGATCAAGGTGGGCCGGCCCGACCTGGCCGAGGACGTGGCCAGGGTGGCCGCGGTGCGCGCGGTGATCGGCCCCGACCGGCTGCTGATGATCGACGCGAACCAGCGCTGGGACCTGCACAGGGCGCGGCGGGCGCTGGACGCGCTGCGCGAGTTCGGGCTGCACTGGATCGAGGAGCCGCTGCCCGCCGACGACGTGGCCGGGCACGTGGAGCTGCGCCGCTCGATCGACGTGCCGGTGGCGGTGGGCGAGAACGTCTACACCACGTACGGCTTCCGCGACCTGCTGGCGGCGGGCGCCTGCGACGTGGTCCAGCCGAACGTGGTGCGGGTCGGCGGCATCACGCCGTTCCTGCGGATCGCGGAGCTGGCCAGGACCTATGACGTGCCGGTCTATCCGCACCTGCTGAGCGAGGTGTCGGGACAGCTCGCCCTGGCCCTGCCGCTGCCGTCGATGGTGGAGGACGTGGAGGACGCCTCGTTCGGGCGGCTGGGGCTGCTGGCGGAGCCGTACCCCGTGGAGATCTCCGGCGGTGTGCTGCGGGCGAACGGCCGGGCCGGGCTCGGGCTGAGGTGGTCGTGATGGCGCCGGCGAAGGTCGTCCTGGCCGGGGCCCAGGGGCACGGACAGCACCATCTGGGCATTCTGCGCGAGCTGAGCGGGCGCGGGCTGGTCACGCTGGCCGGGATCTGCGACCTGCGGCCCGTGGAGGTGGACTTCGCCGCGCCGCCGCAGTCGTCCGACCTGGGCAAGCTGATCGCCGAGACGGGCGCGGAGTTCACCGTCGTCTGCACGCCGATCAACACCCACGCCGACCTCGCGGTGACCGCGCTGCGGGCGGGCTCGCACGTGCTGCTGGAGAAGCCGCCCGCGCCGAACCCCGACGAGCACCGCAGGATCGCCGCGGCGGTCGCGGAGACCGGACTGGCCTGCCAGGTCGGGTTCCAGTCGCTCGGCTCGACGGCCGTCCCCGCGCTGCGCGAGCTGATCGCGGGCGGCACGCTCGGCCGGGTGCGCGGCATCGGCGGCGCGGGCGCCTGGGCGCGTCCCGCCTCCTACTTCACCCGCTCCCCCTGGGCGGGCCGGCGCCGGCTGAACGGCGTGGACGTGATGGACGGCGCGCTGACGAACCCGTTCGCGCACGCCGTCGCGACCGCGCTGGCCATCGCCGACGCCCCGATCGCGGAGATCGAGACCGAGCTCTACCACGCGAACCCGATCGAGTCGGACGACACCTCCTGCCTGCGCGTCCGGCTGGAGGACGGGCTGACGATCACGATCGCGGTGACGTTGTGCGCGCCCGACGAGCAGCCGCGGCACGAGCCGTACGTGACCGTGCACGGCGACGCGGGCCGCGCCACGCTCTACTACACCCAGGACCGGCTCACGGTGGAACTGGCCGACGGCTCGGTCACGACGACCGCGCACGAGCGGACGGGCCTGCTGGAGAACCTCATCGACCACGCGCGCACGGGCGCGGAGCTGCTGGTGCCGCTGGCCGGCACCGAACGGTTCACGCGCGTGCTGGACGCGATCCGGCTGGCCCCAGAACCGGTGCCGATCCCCGAGCGGCACCAGATCGTGCACCGGGACGAGTCGGGCGCGGTGACCGGCCGGGTGCTGCCCGGCGTGGTCGGGCTGACCGACCTCAGCGCCAGGGAGCTGGCGCTCTACTCCGAGCTGGGCGCGGCGTGGACGCGGGTGGAGCTGCTGGTGTCGGGCCGGGAGGTGGCCGCCTACGACTGGCGTCCCGACCTGCCCGCCACCGACGCGCCCCGCCCGTACCTGTACGGGGTGCGCACGCTCGGCGGCGTGGAGGTGACCGAGGTCCGTCCCGAGGACCACGTGCACCACCTGGGCGTCGGCGTGGCGATCTCCGACCTCGGCGGGGCGAACTTCTGGGGCGGGCGCACGTACGTCAAGGACCTGGGGCCGGCCTGGCTGGCGGATCACGGCCGGCAGCGGCACGTGGCGTTCACCCGGCTGGAGGACGGCGGGTTCGTCGAGCAGCTGGAGTGGATCGGGCCCGGCGGCCTGATGGCCCGCGAGGAGCGGACGGTCACGGCCCGGCCGATCGGGGCGGCCTGGGCGCCGGACTCCCCGCCGCCCGGATCGGGCCGGACGCAGGACTCCCCGCCGGTCGGGGCCGCCTGGGCGCTGGATTTCGCGTTCACGCTCACCAACCTCACCGGCGCTCCGCTGACGATCCAGAGCTCGGCCACGAAGGGCCGGGCGGGCGCCGGCTACGGCGGCTTCTTCTGGCGCGCCCCCGGCACCTCCCACGCCCGCCGCACGCTCCCCGGCGACGAGCGGGCGGTGCACGGCAGCAGGGAGCCGTGGATCGCCCTGTCGGGCCGCACGCCGGAAGGCCGGGACTGGACGCTGATCTTCGTCCAGGCGGACGACCCGTGGTTCGTCCGGGTCGAGGAGTATCCGGGCGTGGGGCAGGCGCTGGCCTGGGACACGCCGCTGGTCGTCGACAGCACGCTGACCCGGCGGGTGGTCACGATCGTCGCCGACGGCAGGCTGAGCGAGGAGGAGGTGTCGGCACTCGCCGCCGAGGTGCGGCTCTGAGCGAACGCGTCACGGCCCGCCGGGAGCCGCCCCGTCCCCCGGAGCCGCCGCCGTTTCCTGAGCCTCGCCGGCCACCGCTTCCTGAGCCCCGTCCCCCGGATCGGCCTCGTCCTGAGGTCGCTCCGTGGGGGCGGCCTTGGCCGACGTGCTGCGCAGCAGCCTCAGGGCGCCGCGGGACAGGGCGGTCAGGATGTCGGCGGCCTCGTCCAGGTCGGGATAGCGCCCCTCCAGGTGCCCCATGGCCAGCGCGTTGGTGGCCGCGTTGATGCCCTCCGCGATCATCTCCAGCCGCCGCCCGTCGCGTTCGTCGTCGGCGTCGTGGCCGCGCGCGGCCAGGGCGGCGGCGAGGTGCTCGCGGTGGGCCGCCGCCGTCGCCACGGCGAAGTCGCGCAGCGAGGACGAGGGGTCGTACCTGGCTCTGAGCTGGATGCGCAGCAGCTCGGGGTGACGGCAGATGGCGACCAGCGGGATGCGGAACGTGTCGCGGTGCCGTTCGAGGTCGTCGGGGGCCTCGCGGGCCTTGCGGCGGGCCTCGCGCATGGCCGCGAACAGCCGCTCGCCGCCCTCGTCGGCGAGCACCCGCAGCAGCTCCTGCATGTCCTTGAAGTGCACGTAGAAGCTGGACTGCGCGATGCCGGCGGCCTTGGCGACCTTGACCGTGGACAGGCCCGCCTCGCCCTCCTCGTCCAGGATCGCCAGCGCGGCGCGGATGAGCCTGCGCCTGGTCAGATCCTTGGCCTCGCTTCTGGTCAGCGGTGTGCCCGTCATCGATCCCCTCCCCTCGTAACGATTGTCCCGCGGCACTTGTGCGGAATTTCACCGATAGTACTATCGGTGAAATTGCTCTCGGGGGATCAGCCGGGAGGAGGGCGTGAATGAGACGCTGGAGGACGCCGACCACGTTGGTGCTGGCCGCGACGGTGCTGCTGGCATGCAGCGGGCAACGGCCGGTCGCGGGGCCGGCGCAGTCAGGGGCGCCCGCGACGGGGCCCGCGACAGGGCCCGTGCAGGGCGGACGCCTGGTCTACGCGCTCAGCGCGGACGCCAACGGCTTCAACCCGATCAGCGACCAGTTCGCGGCGCAGAGCTACAGCATGGCGGGCACGATCATCGAAGCCCTGGTGAGCGTGGACGCCGAGGGCGACTGGAAGCCGTACCTGGCCGAGTCGCTCACCCCGAACGACACGTATGACGAGTGGACCATCAAGGTCAGGTCGGGCATCTCCTTCTCCGACGGCATGTCCCTGACCGGTGACATCGTCAAGGCCAACCTGGAGGCGCAGAAGAAGTCGCCGCTGACCGCGGCCGTCTTCGTGCCGATCAAGTCGTTCGAGCTGGCCGACCCCATGACGGTCAAGGTCGTGCTGAACCAGCCGTGGGTGGCCTTCCCCTACTACCTGTCCACGCAGACCGGCATGATCGTCCCGCCGGCGTCGCTGAACGACCCCAAGGCCGCCAGTCTCAAGCCGGTCGGCACCGGCCCGTTCCTCTTCAAGGAGTACGTGCCGGACAACCGCATGGTCGTCACCCGCAACCCGCGCTACTGGCGCCAGGGCCTGCCCCACCTGGACGAGGTCGAGTTCCGGATCCTGCCCGACAGCCAGACCAGGGCACAGACCCTCGAAGCCGGCGGCGTGGACGCCATCGGCACCTCCCGCGACGAGGACCTGACCAAGTTCGGCGCGCTCAAGGACGCCTACACGATCCACCGGGCTCAGGGCATGGCCGTGGCCGAGTACATGTTCCTGCTCAACACCGAGGTGGCCCCGCTCGACGACGTACGGGTGCGCAAGGCCATGGCCCACGCCACCGACAGGAAGGCCGTCATCTCGACCCTGCGCGGCGGGCTGACCGAGCAGGCCGACGGCCCGTGGTCGAAGGACTCCAAGTGGTACGCCCCCGGCGGCTATCCCGAGTACGACCTGGCCAAGGCGTCCGCGCTGGTCAAGGAGGTCGAGGCGGAGAAGGGCCCGATCCGCTTCGAGCTGATCTCCACCCCCGACCCCAACACCATGCAGGGCGTCGAGCTGGCCCAGGACATGTGGCGCAAGGCCGGCATGGAGGTGTCGATCAAGCAGGCCGACCAGGCCGACCTGATCAACCGCGCCATCACCGGCAACTTCACGGCCACCGTGTGGACGCAGTTCTCCGCCCAGGACCCCGACGGCGAGTACATCTGGATGCACCAGGGCTACGCCAAACCCATCGGCGCCGTCTCGCTCAACATGACCAGGCTCAAGGACGACGCGCTGAGCAAGGCGTTCGACGTCGGCCGGATGAACCCGGACGAGACCGCGCGCAAGGCGGCGTACAAGACCGTGCAGGAACGGCTGCGCGAGCTGGTGCCCTACATCTTCGTCGACCATCTCAACACCGGCGCCATCGTGGCCAGGACGAAGGTGCGCGGCATCGGCGAGCACGTGCTGCCCGACGGTGAGAAGGGCCTGCCGCTGACCGGCTCGCCCATCCCGTACCACCCGTTCGGCCAGCTCTGGGTCAGCGAGCGGTGATCGTCCTCCACCGGCTGATCCGGCTCCTGGTGGTGCTGGTCGTGGTGACCTTCCTCTCCTTCGTCCTGCTCAACCTGCTGCCCGGCGACCCGGTCACCCAGATCCTGGGCCTGTCGGCGACCGAGGAGGCCCGCGCCCAGCTCCGCCAGGAGCTGGGGCTGGACCAGCCGCTGCTGCTGCGCTACCTCGACTGGCTCGGCGGCCTGGTCACCGGCGACTTCGGCACCTCGTACATCACCCGGATGCCCGTCGGCGCCGAGCTGGCCGAGCGGCTGCCCGTCACGCTGGAGCTGCTGGTCGCGGCGCAGGTCATCGCGCTGGGGCTGGCCATCCCCGTGGGCGTGGCCGCTGCCCGCCGCGCGGGCCGTGCGCTGGACCAGGCGCTCACCGCGCTCAGCTTCGCGCTGCTGTCCACGCCCGTCTTCGTGCTGGGCGTGCTCCTGATCCTCGTGTTCGCGGTCACCTGGCAGGTGGTGCCCGCGACCGGGTGGACGCCCATCTCCCTCGACCTGGGCTGGAACCTCACCTCGGTCATCCTGCCCGCGGTCACGCTGGGCGCGGGGCAGCTCGCGGTGTACGCGCGGCTGCTGCGTACGGACCTGATCGCCACCCTCCAGGAGGACTACATCACGCTGGCGCGCGCCCGCGGCCTGTCCCCGCGCCGGATCCTGTGGCGGCACGCGCTGCGCCCCTCCGCGATCACCCTGATCACCGCCGTCGGCCTCAACCTGGGCGCGCTCATCGGCGGCACCGTGATCATCGAGACGCTCTTCGGGCTGCCCGGCGTCGGGCGGCTCATCGTCGACTCCATCTTTTCCCGCGACTACCTGACGGTTCAGGGAGGCGTCGTGCTGATCTCGGTCGGCTACGTGGTCGTCAACTTCGCGGTGGACCTGGTGTATGCCGCCGTCGATCCCAGGATCAGGCGTGCGTAGGCGGGCGGGGCTGGGCTTCTGGCTGGCGGCCGGCTGGATCGGGCTGATCCTGCTGGCCGCGCTCCTGGCCGACCTGCTGCCGTTCGCCCGTTATGACGAGACGCTCGCCGGGCCGCCCCAGTCGGGTCCCAGCGCCGCGCATCCGTTCGGCACCGACGGTCTCGGCCGCGACGTGCTCAGCAGGGTCGTGTACGGCGCCCGCGTCTCCCTCGGCGTCGGCATCGGCGCCGTCCTGCTCGGCCTGGGCATCGGCGCGCCGCTCGGCATCCTGGCCGGCTACCGCCGCAAGGCCGCGGACGCGGTCATCATGGCGGTCAACGACGTGGCGCAGGCGTTCCCGGCGCTGGTGTTCGCGCTGGCCGTGGTCGCCTTCGCCGGGGCCAACCTGCGTAACGTGCTGATCGTGCTGGGCGTGCTCGGCGTCCCCTCCTGGGTCCGGCTCATCAGGGGCGCCACGCTCACCTTCGCCGAGCGCGAGTTCGTGCTGGCCGCCCGCGTGCTGGGCACCCGCGACCGGCGCATCCTGTGGCGGGAGATCGTGCCGAACGTGGCGGTGCCGGCGGCGTCGTACGCGTTCATCGGCATGGCCGTGGTCGTCGTCGCCGAGGGCAGCCTGGCCTTCCTGGGCCTGTCCGTCCAGGCGCCCACCCCGACCTGGGGCGGGCTGATCAACGAGGGCCGCACGCTCATGGAGACCGCGCCCCACGTGGTGCTGGCGCCCTCGATCGCCATGTTCCTGACCGTGCTGTCGTTCAACCTGGTGGGCGACCGGCTGCGGTCGTTGACGGACGTCCGGGAGAGCGGCCTCGAACCGGTGCGCCAGGCCGCCCCCGCGCTGCCCGCCACCACGCATCCCGTCCGCGACGTCCTGCTCCAGGTGGAGGAGCTGCGCACCCACTTCGTCACGCCGCGCGGCCTGGTCAAGGCCGTGGACGGGGTCTCGTTCACCCTGGAGCGCGGCCGGACGCTGGCCATCGTCGGCGAGTCGGGATCGGGCAAGTCGATGCTGATCCGTTCCGTTCTGGGCCTGCTGCCCGGCACGTCGGTCAGGGGCGGGAACGTGTACCTGTCGGGCGACGACCTGACCTCCTGCACCGCCGCCGAGATGCGCTCGGTGCTCGGGCCGCGGCTCGGCACCGTCTTCCAGGACCCGATGACCGCGCTGAACCCGGTGCGCACCATCGGCACCCAGGTCATGGAGCCGCTGCGGGTGCACATGCACCTGACCCGCCGGCAGGCCCGCGCGGAGGCGGCGGAGCTGCTGGCCTCGGTCGGCATCCCCGACCCCGTACGGATGCTGCGCCGCTACCCCCACCAGCTCTCCGGCGGGATGCGGCAGCGGGTGACGATCGCGATGGCGCTGTCGTGCCGGCCCGACGTGCTGTTCGCGGACGAGCCCACCACCGCGCTCGACGTGACCATCCAGGACCAGGTGCTGCGGCTGCTGCACCGGCAGCGCGAGGAGCGCGACATGGCTGTGGTCCTGGTCAGCCACGACCTGTCCGTGGTGGCCAGGTGGGCGGACGAGGTGATCGTCATGTACGCCGGCAAGGTGGTCGAACGGGGGCCGGCGGCCGAGGTGTTCGCGCGGCCCCGGATGCCGTACACGGAGGCGCTGCTCCAGGCGGCGCCCCGGCTGACCGACCCCGTGCACCATCGGCTCAGGGTCATCCCGGGCCGGCCGCCCGACCTGGTGGACCTGCCCGAGGGGTGCGCGTTCCGGGCGCGGTGCGCGTACGCGGACGAACGGTGCGAGGCGGAGGCGCCGCCACTGTTCGAGGACGCGCACGACCGTCGCCGCTACGCCTGCTGGCACCCGCGCGGGCGGGCCGCCCTGGACGGGACGACGACGGCGCCGTCCTCCGACGTCATGGACATCACGGAAGTCACGGAAGGGGCTGACGGCGGTGGCCGGTAGCGGAAGCGCTCACCTGCGTCCTCGTGACGAGGTGCTGCTGCGGGTGGAGGATCTGGTCGTGGAGTTCCCCGCCGGCCGCGGCCGCACCGTCAGCGCGGTCTCCGGGGTGAGCTTCGACCTGGCGCGCGGCGAGACGCTCGGCATCGTCGGCGAGTCGGGCTGCGGCAAGTCCAGCGCGGCGCGGGCGCTCGTGCAGCTCCCGCCGCCCCGCTCCGGCTCCGTACGGCTCGACGGACTCGAACTGACCGCGCTGCGGGGCGAGGCCCTGCGCAGAACCCGCCGCCGCCTCCAGATGATCTTCCAGGACCCCATCTCCTCACTCAACCCGCGCCGTCGCGTCCGCGAGATCGTCGGCGAGGGCCCGCGCGTGTGGAACCTGCCCGGCGACCGGGTGGACGAGGTGCTGGAGGCGGTCGGTCTCGATCCGGCGACGGCGGCGGTACGGCGGCCGCACGAGTTCTCCGGCGGGCAGTGCCAGCGCATCTCGATCGCCAGGGCACTGATCCTCGATCCCGAGGTGGTGATCTGCGACGAGCCGGTGTCGGCGCTGGACGTCTCGGTGCAGGCCCAGATCCTCGGCCTGCTGGAGGATCTCAAGGACCGCTACCGGCTCACGCTCGTCTTCATCGCCCACGACCTGGCCGTGGTGAAGAACGTCAGTGACCGGATCATGGTGATGTATCTCGGCAAGGTGTGCGAGCTGGCGCCGAGCGCCGACCTGATCGGCCGGCCGGCGCATCCGTACACGCGGGCCCTGATCGCCTCCATCCCCGGCGGCGGCCTGGACCTCCCGCCCGCCGACCAGCTCATCAGCGGCGAGCCGCCGTCGCCGGTCAGCCCGCCGGCGGGGTGCCGCTTCCGTACGCGCTGCCCGCGGGCGGCGGCGCGGTGCGCCGAGGAGGAGCCCACGATCCGGCGGATCGGCGCGGACCACTGGCTCGCCTGCCACTACCCAGAGACGTCACCTGTCCCCGCCTTTCCCAAGGAGTGAGCATGGCCATCGATTTCACCCTCTCCCCCGAGCACGAGGAGATCCGCAAGCGGGTCCGCGCCTTCATCCAGGGCACGGTCGTTCCCGCCATGGCGGAGGTGCGGGACGACGACCGCGACGCGTACCTCCGCACGATCTTCCGCCTGCGCTCGCTCGCCAAGGCCGAGGGGCTCTGGCTGCCGCACATGCCGAAGGAGTGGGGCGGCATGGGCCTGGGGCACGTGGAGCTGGCCATGGTGCAGTCTGAGGCGGCCAAGACCCGCATCGGCCCGTGGGTGCTCAACTGCCAGGCGCCGGACGAGGGCAACATGCACACCCTGCTGCACTGGGCGGACGACGCGCAGAAGGAGAAGTACCTGCGCCCGCTGCTCGACGGCGTCCAGATGTCCTGCTTCGCCATGACCGAGCCCGAAGTCGCCGGCTCCGACCCCACGCTCATCCGTACGGAGGCGGTTCAGGACGGCGACGAGTGGGTGATCAACGGCCACAAATGGTTCATCTCCAACGCCCGCCGGGCCAGTTTCGCCATCCTCATCGCCAGGACGGAGCAGGACGTGCCGGAGGGCTCGCGCGGGGCCAACACCGCCTTCCTCGTCGACCTGCCCAACCCCGGCTGGAACGACGTGCGCGAGGTCGAGACCATGCACGGCTCCACCGGCCACAGCGAGATCGTCATCAAGGACCTGCGCCTGCCCGGCACCGCGATCCTCGGGGGCCGCGGCAACGGCCACCGCCTGGGCCAGTACCGGCTCGGCCCCGCCCGGCTGGCCCACTGCATGCGCTGGATCTCGCAGGCGGAGACGGCCCTGGACATGATGGTCGACCGCGCGCTCAAGCGCTACAGCCACGGCTCCCTGCTGGCCGAGAAGCAGGGCATCCAGTGGCTGATCGCCGACTCGGCCATGGAGCTCTACCAGTGCAAGCTCATGGTCCTGCACGCCGCCTCCAGGATCGACAAGGGCGAGGATTTCCGTACGGAGGTGTCGATGGCCAAACACTTCGTGGCGGGCAGCCTCAACCGCATCATCGACCGCGCGATCCAGGTGCACGGCGCCCTCGGCTACTCGACGGACACGCCGCTGGCCGGTATGTTCCAGCACGCCCGCTGGGCCCGCTTCGCCGACGGGGCCGACGAGATCCACCAGATGCGCATCGCGGAGCGCACGATCGCCGCCTACCAGGCAACCGGCTCCACCAGCGCGGCCACCGGCAACCTCCCCCTGTGACCCGGCACGGCCTTTTCTCCGGCATGCGCTTCGCTCCGGCACGACCCCCTAGAACGGCGCACCAAGCGAAGACTCCGGGTGGGGCTATTCGGGGATGATCCCGCCGAGGCCGGAGCGGCCCTCAGGCATCGCGACGAGGTCGATGCTGGTGCCGGCGCGTGTCTCCGCGCCGAGGACGTCGGCCACCGCGTCGGTCAGGCCGGCGACCAGCCGGGCCGCGATCTCCTTGCCGCCGGGCCGGGTCAGGGCCGCCTCGCGGATGCCGAACGTGATCGCGGCCGCGGCGTCGTCGACGACCTTGCCGCCGACGGCCCAGCGCCCCCGGGGCACGCCGTCGAGATGGACGACCACCAGGTCGCGGGCCCACTCCCCGTAGACCTGAACGACGGCCTCGGTCAGCGCGGCGATCAGTTCCGGCTCGCGGCCGGACAGCTTACTCTCGGGCAGGCGTGCGGTCAGATGTGGCATGGTCGAGACCTCCGTTTGTTTGCAAAACATATTTGATAGCAAAGGTAACAGGGTGAAGAGATGAGCGCCAGCGACGGTATGACGACGGCTCAGGCGGTCCGATCGATGCTGCTGTTGATGCCCAGGCTCGTCGGGCGGGCGAAGCGGCTGCCGGTCCCGGCCGCCCTGCGCGGGCTGGACCTCGCCCCCCGCCACCTCGCCCTCCTGGCCCACCTGCAGTACGAAGGCCCGCTGACGGTGAGCCAGCTGGCCGAGCGGCTGGAGGTGGCGCACACCACCGTCAGCCTCATGGTCGGCGACCTGTCCCGTCTCGGCGTACTGACCAGGAAGGAGGACGACGCCGACCGGCGCCGCAGGATCGTCGCGATCGCCCCCGACTACGCGGCCCCGATCACCGAGTGGCTCTCCGGCAGCGCCGCCGCGTGGACGGAGGTGCTGGCCGCGCTCACCCCCGCAGAACGAGCGACGATCGTGGCCACGATGCGCGCCTACGAGGCTGCCCTGGACGCACACTCCGGCACCTGATCCGAAGGCACGGCGGCGAGCACGGCTCAGCCCCCGGTCGTGGACCGGGGGCTGAGGGTCGGGGGCCGAAGGCTGAGGGCCCGGGAACTGAGGGCCCGGGAACTGAGGGCCCGGGAGCTGAGGACCCGGGAGCTGAGGACCGGCGGCTGAGCGGCGGGCTTGACGGTCAGGACGCGGTCAGGACTTGGGGCCGGCGCAGGTGAGGTCCTTGGCCGGCAGGGTCCCCTCGGTCAGGAACGCGACGGTGGCCTGGTCGGCGCAGGCCGAGCCAGTGCCGTAGGCGAAGTGGCCGCCGTGCTCGACCCCGACGAAGCCGGCCCGGTCACCCAGCGCCTTGCGCATCCCCCGGCCCGCCGCCCACGGCGTGGCATTGTCGCGGCGGTTCTGCAGGATCAGCACGTTACGCGGACCGTGCGAGGTGACCTTGACCAGCGGCTCGATCGGCTTCTTCGACCAGAACGCGCACGGCAGGATGTTGTTCGGCATGCCGCCGCTCAGCGGGTACTTCGCGCGGGCGCCCGCGACGGCCTTGGCGTAGGAGTCCACGTCGCGCGACCAGGTGGTGTCGCCGCAGATCATGGCCAGTGCCATGGTGACCTGGTTGTCCGCCGGCACGCCCTTCGCGGGCGGGGTGTCGGCGAAGATCTGCCGGAGCACGGCGACGTCCGCGTCCGTCGGAGCCTTGCCCTCGGACAGACCGGCCATCGCCTTCCAGAACTGGGTGAGCGGCGCGAGCGTCTCGTTGCGCTGCAACATCTGGTACGTGACACCGCGCAGCAGCCCACCGCTGACGGCCACCGGCGCACCCGGCACCGTGGCCGGCCTCCGGTCGAGGCGGTCGGCCAGCGCGAGGAAGGAGTCGGTGACCTCCTTGAGGGTGTCGCCCAGCCCGAGGCCGGCGTCGTTCGCCGCGGCGACGCGGGCGGCGTCGGGGAACCGGTCGTTCATGCCCTGGTTCCAGGTGTTCAGCATCTTCGCCCACGCCTTGTTGGGGTCGACGTTGCCCTCCAGCACCATCCGGTCGGTGTTGCGCGGGAACAGCGAGGTGTAGACCGCGCCGAGGTAGGTGCCGAAGGACTGGCCCCAGTAGGAGAGCTTCCGCGCGCCGAGAGCCCGGCGGATGCGATCCATGTCACGCGCCGTGTTCGCGCTGGTGAAGTACTGGAGCCTGGCCCCGACGGTCGCGCACTGCGCGGCGACGGAGCGTGCGGTGGCGACGTTCTCCTTGATCGAGCCGCCGGCGCCGGGATAGGGGAACACGGCGAGCAGGCCGGCGGCGCCGGGAAGACCGCAACTCATCGGAGTGCTGTGGCCGACACCGCGCGGGTCGAACCCGATCAGGTCGTACGAATCCCGCACCTTCTTCGGCAGCGTGAGCGCCATCTGACCGGGCATGTCCAGGCCCTGCAGCCCCGGCCCGCCCGGGTTGAACAGCAGGTCGCCGCGCTTCTTGCCGGGCTTGGCGGTGGCGATCCTGGAGACCGCGACGGTGATGCTCTCCCCGCGGGGGCGGCGGTAGTCCAGCGGCACCTCGACCGTGCCGCAGGTCTGCCGGGGATCCCGCTTGGCGCCCGGCGCGAGCTCCGGGCACTCACCCCACTTGATCGACTTCTGCACGGTGCCCGCGCCCGCCTCGGCCCTGGCGTTCCCTTCGCCCCTGACGCTCACCCCGGCGGTGGCACCCGCCTCGGCCAGGGCACCCGTCTCGGCCCTGATGCCCGCCTCAGCCTTGGCGCTCGCCGGCTGCCCGCCGATGACCGCCCCCGCCGCCGCGACCGCGGCCAGACTGCCGGCGATGACGACGCGTACCCGAATGCTGCTGCTCTCCATGATGCTGCCCTTCCGAAGTCCCTTTTAGCGCCGTGTTCCGGCTTCGCGGCCGGCCGTGCTCGCCGGCCGCTGAGAAGAAAAGTAGGAGTCGAGGGCCCTGTCCCGAATCACTGCGCTGCGGACATTCCGTGTCCCTCACATGAGGGACAAAGGCGGCAACATCCACGATCGGAGATCGCTAGGCTCTGGGCCATGCCGGGTACCTGGGCCGGCGACCTCTTACAGAGGTCGCTGAACGTGTGGCGCGTCTACGACGCCGCGGTGTGGGATCGGTGGCTGGCCGCCGGGTTCACCGGGCTGGCGTTCGTACCGGCGCTGTCGATCATGAGCGTCCAGTTCGGCAACCTGCCAGAACGCCCGGCCGACGCGTTCACGGTCGTCCTGATCCTGGCGCAGACGCTGCCGCTCGCCGTACGCACCCGGTGGCCCGCCGCGTGCCTGGTGATCAACAGTGCGGCTTTCGTGGTCCACGAGACGCTCGGCTACCCGATGCAGTTCGGCACCGTGACGATCTACGTCGCGCTGTACTCGGCGGGCGCACACCAGGAGCGATTCCGTCGCGCCATCGTCATCGTGGCTTCGGTCGCATACGTCATGCTCTGCGTGATCATGCTCCTGCTCGGCTCACCGGTCGTGCTGAGCGAGTTCCTGGTGTTCTACCTGCTGTTCGCCGCGTGCTGGGTGGGCGGCGCCTTCGTCCGCGGGCAACGGCTCCAGGAGGTCGAGCGACGCCGGCTGGCCGCCGTGGCCGCGGCCGCCGCAGAGCGGGCCCGCATCGCGCGGGAGCTGCACGACGTGGTGACCCACCACGTCACCGGCATCGTCGTACAGGCCGACGCGACGCAGTTCGTGGCCTCGTCACCGGACCGCGTGGTCACGGCGTTGTCCACGATCGGCGACTCCGGCCGCCGCGCCCTGGCCGAGCTGCGCCACCTGCTGAACGTGCTGGAAGCGACCGGCGAGTCGGCCAGGCCCGTCGTGGGCAGCGTGCGAGAGCTGATCGAACAGACCAGAAGCGGCGGCCAGCCGGTCGAACTCGTGGAGGACGGCGACCGGCCCGCGCTCCCGGTCGGCGCGGGACTGGCCGTGTACCGGGTGGTGCAGGAGGGCCTGACGAACGCCGTCAAATACGCCGAAGCCAGCCCGACCGCCGTACGGATCGGTTACTGGGACGATCGGGTGGAGGTCGAGGTGACGAACGCCGCCGCCGCGGTCTCCGTCGGCGCGCGAGGCGACCTGTCCGGCGGCCGCGGCCTGACCGGCCTCCGCGACCGGATCGGCGCGCTGGGCGGCGAGCTGTCCGCGGGCGAGCAACCTGATGGCGGCTTCCGACTGCACGTGTCGATCCCCTTGAGCGGCGCCTTGGGCGATGCGGAATGACCACGACCTCTGTAAGCGGTGCGGAATGACCATGACCCCTACGGGCGGGTGCCGAACGACCACGGTCCCCGCAGACGGTGCCCAACGACCACGCCCCCACAGACGGTGCCCAATGACCATGACTCCCGCAGGCGGTGCTGAATGACCATCCGCGTCGTGATCTGCGAGGACCAGGAGATCGTCCGTACCGGCTACATGACGGCGTTTGACGCACAGCCGGACATGGCGGTGGTCGGCGTGGCCGCTGACGGCCCGGCCGCGGTCGAGACGGTCACCGCCCTGAAGCCCGACGTGGTCGTCATGGACATCCACATGCCGCTGCTGGACGGCATCGAGGTGACGCGGCGCATCGCCGGCCCCGGTGTCGTCGAGCCGCCGAAGGTGCTGGTGGTGACCACGTTCAACGTGGACCAGTACGTCTACGACGCGCTGCGTGCCGGCGCCAGCGGCTTCCTGCTGAAGGACGCTCCCCTGCTGGAGCTGGTGAACGGCGTCCGCACCGTCGCCCGCGGCGAATCCCTGCTCTCCCCCACCGTGACCCGCACCCTGATCGGCCGCTTCGCCGACCGCCTCCGCCCGGCGAGCCCCGCCCCCGCCGAGGATCCGCTCGCCGTCCTGGCCCCCCGCGAACGCGAGGTGCTGCGCCTGATCGCCCGCGGCCTGTCCAACGCCGAGATAGCCGCGGAACTGGTCATCAGCTTCGAAACCGTCCGGACCTACGTCTCCCGCATCCTCACCAAGCTGGACCTGCGCGACCGCGTCCAAGCAGTGGTCTTCGCCTACCGCACCGGCTTCGCCGACGACACGTAACCCTGATCCGGCTCACGTCCCCACGTGCGGGCGCGGCCATCCTCCCAGCCGGATCACCAGACCACAGACCTGGCGTTCACAGACCACAGACCTGGTGTTCATCAGCACAGGAACGCGAACGAGCGAAGAGCGCAACCCACGGCCCTCTCAAACGGTCATCCGCGGGGCGGGCAGCGGCACGATCTCCCGCTCGTAGTAGGCCCGAAACTCCTCCCCCGCCGCGAACATCTTGTCGAGCTCCCCCCGGCAGGCCGCGATCACCTCCCGATCATCGATCCGCCGCGCCCCGCTGTGGCGGCCCGACGCGTCGTACGTCACCTCGTACATGGCCACCGTCCCCAGCACGACCAGCTCCGGCAGCCGGCGACCGACCTCCTGCTCGGCCACCTCACCGGCGTCGAGCACCCGCACCTGCTCGGCAGCCGCCTCTCTCAGCGCGAGTACGTGCATCTCCCACTGCACGTACGGCGTGACGGGCTGCTCCACGATCCTGATCCGCCGCCGGGAGAACCGCTCGACCCGGCCCTCGCCCTCCCCCACCACACCGCATCCCCCGTCGACCAGCTTCATCGACCGATCCCAGTCGCCCTCCAGCATCGCGACCCAACCAGGCTCGTTCGGCTCACGAAAGCTCTGCACCCGTTCGAGTTTCCAGAAAACGTCATCAATCTTCCGGAAATTAGGCCAGAAATCGTCAAGGTACTCATCCGCACTCAGCAAGACACCCGGTATCTCATGAATGCGCTCAAGCATCGGATATTTCCCTTTTGCCCCGAAAGTAGCGCGTTCCGCAATCCAACCGACCAAGCCCGCCACCGTCGGACGGCAAGCACATCCAGCAGCAACCGCCACTCATCATCACTGCCCGAGTATCTGCCTATCACCATGTCATCCCGCTTGTCGAGTTTCCCCAGCCCAGACCGGCGCGGTCCGGTATCGCCCCTATCAAGCGACACCGATGAAGCACCAAAGCACAACAACTACTCCCCCAAAACCGACCACTCACCCGTAAGGCTCCAACCAGCCGTTCCACTCACCACTCGCGATATCCACCCCACTTCGCCGCGCTACGGATAGCAGCGAAGAACGGACGAGCGGCGAACGACACGACGGCGATCCCAGCCCTCAACCGACAACAAGCGACCGGCGGGGAGCGGGGCGGTGGGCCAGGTAGCGGTGCAGGATGGGGTGCCAGCGGTTGGCCGGCAAATCGCGGAGTGCGGCGACCGCGAGGCAGTATTTGCTCACGTTGACCGGACGCACCCCCAGCCGGCGCAGCAGCGTGTCGATCATCGCCTTCCCGTCCGCCGACTTCGACTCCAGCAGGACCAGGTCACCCCGAGCCGGGGTGCTGCGCGACCCGTCGTGGCACAGCAGGCTGGTGTCGCAGGTGAGGCGGGCCCCGCCGGACCTGTCGATGAGCGTCACCCGTCTGTAGTCGGTGGCCAGCACCGGCTCCAGCGTCTCGGGCGTGATGAGCCGCAACTCGCTGAGGAGCGTGTCGCGGACGAAGTCGAGCGCCTCCTCCGTGAGCGTGCCGCTGGGCGCTCCGTCGTAGGGGATGCGGTGTTTGTCCGTGC
The DNA here is from genome assembly GCF_039529435.1 of Nonomuraea maheshkhaliensis. Classification (NCBI taxonomy): domain Bacteria; kingdom Bacillati; phylum Actinomycetota; class Actinomycetes; order Streptosporangiales; family Streptosporangiaceae; genus Nonomuraea; species Nonomuraea maheshkhaliensis. The sequence continues at coordinate 66,563 of NZ_BAAAMU010000015.1, read as the reverse complement.
TGCCCCGCGCGCCGCTGAGCTTGAGCTCCAGCCATCGGCCACCCCCGTCGAGGTAGGTCCGGGTACGGAGCTTGAACCTGCGTCGCCTGCCTTGCCGGTGCTGGCGATAGGTGAGCAGGTCGGGGGTGTCGAAGTAGGTCGAGGTGTAGCGGAACTGCCGCCGCCCGCCGATCCGCAGCACACAGAGCCGATCCCCCGCTTCGGCCGCGAGCCGAGCCATGGTCGAGGCCGTCACGATGTATTTGCGGTCGACCCGGCTCATCAGCTCCGGCACCTCCTCCAGCCCGATCGGCGGCAGCCCGGCCGCGACCCCGGCCAGCAACGCATCGGCATAAGACTCACCCATCACCACGCCCCCTTCCACATTCGCGCCTTCCAGATCCACGCCTTCCACGTCTCCGCGTCCCCGTATCCCCGCCCGCACGCCCGGCTCATCCACCACCTCACCCCGGTCCACATGCAGGGCTCACTCATCAGGCCCCTGCCATGGGGTCCGGCCTCCTCCGGCAACGGACCTCACCCCACGGGGGCCCCATCAACGGACCCTCACCTTGGCGTTCGAGGCCGTGTAACGTACGTCCACCACGGTCACATCGCGGACGTAATCGACCTGAGTGACCACGCAGTGCAGCACCCGCCCCCGCAACCGGCTCTCCAGGTCCAGTCGCAGCGCCTCCGGGTCGGTGTGCACCACGTCGAGCGTCACCACCTGGTGGCGGGTCTGGCCGAGCAGGCCGGGGTGGTCGGCGAGGTACATCACCACCAGCAGCACCCCGTCGAGCAGCAGCGCGGTCAGGGGCCACGCGCCGGCGATGCCGTTGACCAGGCCCAGCACGATCGCGACGAAGTAGTAGGCGATCTCCTGCTGCGTGATCTCGCTCGATCTGAGCCGGATGATGGACAGCACGCCGAACAGCCCGAAGCCGACGGCGATGTCGACCCGCTGCACCAGCAGCAGCGACACGACCGCGAAGATGCCCACGTTGAGCGCTATGTAGGCGAACAGCAGATCACGCCGATGATGGCGCCGATAGTAGAGGCCGTAGGCGAGCGCGATGATCGCCACGAGGTCCATCACGAGTCCGGTCAGCAAGGCCGCTCCTTGGTAGTGCCCTCGGTGAACAGCTGGTGGTGCTCTTGGTGAACAGCTTGTCGAGGCGGGGTGAGGCGGCGGTGAGGTGATGATTAGGAGACTCTCATCCGGTAGCCGGTGCCCCGGACGGTCTCGATCCGGTCCGGGCCGATCTTGCGCCGCAGGTAACGCACGTAGACGTCGACCACGTTGGAGCCGGGGTCGAAGTCGAAGCCCCACACGTGGCTGAGCAGCTGCTCGCGGGTCAGCACCTGGTCGGGGTGGCGGCAGAAGATCTCCGCCAGCGCGAACTCCCTGGTGGACAGGTCCACAGCCCGATCCCCGACGTAGACCCGCCTGGTCCGCAGGTCGAGCGAGAGGTCGGCGACGCGCAGCACGGTCACCTCGGGTGTGCGGTCGGCCCGCAGCCGCAGCCGCACCCTGGCCAGGAGCTCCTCGAAGGCGAAGGGCTTGGCGATGTAGTCGTCGGCGCCGCCCTCCAGCCCGGCCACCGTGTCGCTCACGCTGTCACGGGCGGTCAGGATGATCACCGGGATGTTCACCATCGCGCTCCGCAGCCGCCGCAGCACCGTGAACCCGTCGCTCAGCGGCAGCCCGATGTCGAGGATGAGCAGGTCGAACCCGCCCGCACCGGCCAGGTCGTAGGCCGCGACCCCGTCGCCGACCACGGCCGTGACGAAGCCGTTGGCCCGCAGCCCCTTCTCCACGAAGGACGCGATCCTGGCCTCGTCCTCGGCGATCAGGATCCGGTTCAATGCAGCCTCCACAACTCCCACATGGGCAGGGACATGACGAAACAGGCTCCGCCGCCGGGAGCGTCCGTCACCCGCACGGTGCCTCCGTGAGCCTGGGCGATGGATCTGACGATGGCCAGGCCCAGGCCGGCCCCGTCGGGAGCGCCGTCGGGGGCGCCGGCCCGGCCCGCGCCGCGGACGAAGCGGCCGAAGATCCGCTCCCGCTCGGCGGGCGGGACGCCGGGGCCGCTGTCACGTACCCACAGCTCGACCCGGCCGTCGCGGACGGCGGAGCCGACGGCGATCAGGTCGTCGTCGGCGGTGTGGCGCACGGCGTTGGCCACGAGCTGCATGAGCGCCTGCGTGAGCCGGTGGCGGTCGGCGGGCAGGCGGGCCTCGGCCACCTCGTCGACCCGCCATCGGCGCGGGCCGAGCGCGCGCGCCTTGGCGACCACGCTGACCGTGAGATCGGCCAGCTCGACGTTGTCGAGCGTGAGGAAGCCCGGCTGCTCGGCCTTGGCCAGGATGAGCAGGTCGTCGACGATGCGGTTCATCCGGTCGAGCTCGTCGGTGACGAGGGCGAGGGTCTCGGCGCGCTCGCCGGGGTCGTCGCCCATGAGCTCCAGGTGGCCGCGGATGACGGTGATCGGGGTACGCAGCTCGTGTCCGGCGTCGTCCATGAAGTGCCGTTGCACGACGAAGGCCCGTTCGAGCCGGTCGATCATGTGGTTGAACGTCCCCGCCAGCGCCGCCACGTCGTCGTCGCCGGGCACCGAGAGCCGGCGGGTGAGGTCGGTGGAGTCACTGATCTGCTCCGCCGTCATCCGCACCAGCCGGATGGGCGCCAGCACCCGCCCCGCCACGAACCATCCGGCCGCCCCCGCCAGCCCCATCGCCGCCAGCGCGGACAGCCCGAGCACGCGTACGGCGTCGACGATCTCGTCGCGGTGCAGGTCGTAGAAGATCGCCACCACGAGGTGCCCCTGGCGGGGATCACCGGCCACGGTGACCGGAATGACGGCGTACTGGACCGTTCCCTGCGTGGTCTCCAGATCCGCGCGGACGACCCTGGTCGCGGTGGCCATCCGGGCGACCAGGGCGTCGTCACCGTCGATGGGGACGGGCGGCGGGATGAAGGTGGCCTTGCTGGCCTTGCCGTCGATGATGGTGAAGAAGGTCTCCCAGCGGTCGGGGGCGTTGAGCCGGAGATAGCCGGTGAGCAGGTCGTCGACGTCGGTCACCCGCTCTCCTGACCCGGGGTCGAGCGCGCTGCCGGCGTAGATCCTGAGCTTGGCGACCTCGTTGCGCAGCTCGGCGGAGATCCGGTCGTCGAGCCGGGTGAGCAGGACGGTCCAGGTGGCGAAGATCGCCACCGACAGGGCGAGGCCCACGACGGACAGCATCCAGCCCACGATGCGGGCCCGGGCGCTCATCCACATGCGCCCGCCCCATCAGTCATCGCCGTCATCGTCGCCACCACCGTCGTCATCGTCGTCGCCGCCCCCAGGTCTGGGCGCGGGCGGCTCGACCGGCTCGGCCCTCGACCTGCGCACCGTGGACCGCCCGCTCCTGCTCTCCTCGCCCGAAGCCGACGCCGTAGGCGTGGCCGTGGCTGTAGGCGTAGCCGTCGCCGTGGTTCTGGCGTCGCCCGAAGGCCGCACGCTCCTTCCGTCGGAAGGCTCCGTGCCCCTTCCGTCCACAGGTGGCGAGGGCGTCCCCGTACGCCGGCCCGACGAGGAGGACGGCGACGGAGAGGACGAGACCACGACCGGCCCGCCCAGATCCGGCCCCACCTCGGCCGCCCGCACCAGCTGTATCGACATGAACCCCGCCGCCGCCACCCCGAGACCGAGCAGGATCATCGCTCCCCGATGTTTCATGAGCATGACCCTGTCGTCCTTCGAGGAGACCACGCTGAGGCACAGATGAGAAACCTCTCATCTGAAAGCGCTCCACCGCAGTAGAATCATGTTCTAATCGCGAGGCAGCCGCCCCCGGCACGGAGGAGCGATCATGCTGGTACGGGACAAGGTCGTCGTCGTCACGGGCGCCGCAAGCGGCATCGGCCGCGGGCTGGCACTCAGGTTCGCCGAGGAGGGCGCGGCCGGCGTGGTCGTCGCCGACCTGGACGAGGCGGGCGCCGCCGCCGTGGCCAAGGTGATCGGCGACAGGGCCGCCCCCGTACGCGCGGACGTCTCCTCGGAGTCCGACGTGGCCGCCCTGGTCGACACCCCGTTCGGCCCGGTGGACCTGTTCTGCTCCAACGCCGGCATCATCGACGGCCGCGGCCTGGACGCCACCGACCAGGACTGGAACAGCCTCTTCTCGGTCAACCTCATGGCCCACGTGTACGCCGCCCGCGCCGCCGTCCCCTCCATGGTCGCCCGCGGCGGCGGCTACCTGCTCAACACCTGCTCGGCCGCCGGCCTGCTCGGCTGCCCTGGCGACGCCCCGTACGCGGTGACGAAGGCGGCGGCGATCGCGTTCGCCGAGTGGGTGGCCGTTCACTACGCCCCCAAGGGCGTCAAGGTCAGCGTCCTGTGCCCGCAGGGGGTGCGTACGGCGATGCTGGAGCACGGCATCGAGACCGGCCACCCGACCGCGAAGGCCGTGCACGCCGCCGGAGCGATCCTCGACCCGGCGGCCGTGGCCACGGCCGTCATCGACGGCCTGGCCGCCGAGCGTTTCCACATCTTCCCGCACCCGGAGGTCGCCGACCTGGCCCGCCGCAAGGCCGAGGACCCCGACCGCTGGCTGGCCACCATGGCGCACTTCACCGCCGGCCTGATGTGACCACATCGGCCGGCCCAAGGCCGCAAGACTCAAGACCGTAAAGCTCAAGGCTGTAAAGCCCGCCCCGGCAAACCCCACCAAACGGGACAGAAGTGACGTCTGTGACGTTTGAGGTTGACAAGCTTGGTTAAGTCCTAGGGGATGAGCCTGTGGGATTACGTCGAGGATCGGTGGGACCTCATCCTCTTCGAGACGGTCCAGCACGCCAGCATGGTGGCCCAATGCGTCCTGATCGCGGCCATTCTGGGCGTGCTCATCGGCGTGGCGTCCTACCGCCGTCCCCGGCCCTCGGCCCTGGCCACCACCATCGCGGGCGTGCTGTTCACGATCCCGTCGCTGGCCCTGCTGGGCCTGCTGATCCCGCCGCTCGGCCTGGGCGTGGCGCCGAGCGTGACCGCGATCGTCGTGTACGCGCTGCTGCCCATCATCCGCAACACCATCGTCGGCCTGCAAGGCGTGGATCCCCTGCTGGTGGACGCGGCCCGCGGCATCGGCATGAGCCGCCGCCGGCTGCTGGCCAGGATCGAGCTCCCGCTGGCCTGGCCGGTCATCCTCACCGGCATCAGGGTCGCCACACAGCTGGCCATGGGCATCGGTGCGGTCGCCGCCTACGTATCGGGCCCCGGGCTCGGTGAGCAGATCTTCTCGGGCCTGGCCCGGCTGGGCGGCGCGAACGCGGTCAACTCCGCACTGACAGGGACGATCGGGGTGGCGATCCTGGCGCTGCTCTTCGACGGTGTCTTCGTGCTGATCGGCCGGTTCACCACCCCCGGCGAACGGCGGGCCGCCATGGGAGGCGCTCATGGCTGACCAGCCCACCAGCGGCGTGCCGATCGAGCTGCGCAAGGTGACCAAGGCGTTCCCAGGAGGCCGCGAACCGGCCGTGCACGAGCTCGACCTCGACATCCCGGCCGGCGAGATCGTGGTCCTGCTCGGCCCCTCGGGCTGCGGCAAGACCACGACCATGCGCATGATCAACCGGCTGATCGAGCCCACGTCCGGCGACATCCTCATCGGCGGCCAGAACTCGCGCGGCATCGACCCCGACCGGCTGCGCCGCCACATCGGCTACGTGATCCAGCAGGCCGGGCTGTTCCCCCACATGACCGTGGCCGCCAACATCGCGCAGGTGCCCAAGATGCTCGGCTGGGACAAACGGCGCATCGCCGAACGCGTGGACGAGCTGCTGGAGCTGGTCGGCCTGGATCCGGCCACCTACCGCGGCACCTACCCGCGCCGTCTGTCCGGCGGCCAGCAGCAGCGCGTCGGGGTGGCCAGGGCGCTGGCCGCCGACCCGCCCGTCCTGCTCATGGACGAGCCGTTCGGCGCCCTCGACCCCATCAGCCGCGAACGCCTCCAGGACGAGCTGCTACGCCTCCAGGACGACCTGGCCAAGACGATCGTCTTCGTCACCCACGACGTGGACGAGGCACTCAAGATCGGTGACCACATCGCGGTCATGCAGCGGCCCGGCCACGTCGTCCAGTACGCCAGACCCGCCGAAATCCTCACCAGCCCGGCGAACGACTACGTCGAGCAGTTCCTCGGCGCCGGCTCCTCCATGCGCCTGCTGCGCCTGACCAAGGTCGGCGACATCGAGCTCGACCAGGTCCTCTACGCCTCCGAGGACGCCGACGCACAGGAGTTGCGCGCGAAGATCGAAGACGACGGACGCGGGTACGCGCTGATCACCGACGGCATGCGCCGCCCGCTCCGCTGGATCGGCCTGGACCACCTCGAAGGCCGCGAGGGCCCGGTCGGATCGGCCGGCGACCCGATCACGGGCGCCCTCAGCCACCGCATGACCTTGCAGGACGCCCTGGAAGAGCTGCTCAACGCCGACACCGACAACGTCCCCGTGGTGGGCAGGCGGCAGGCGTACGCGGGCTCGCTCTCGCTGGCCACGGTGCAGAACGCGATCGCCGCCATCAAGGCCCGCGAACGCGAGCGGCGTCTGCGGGGAGTGACCGCGGAAAGCGCCGCCGCTCAGGAGGCGCCATGACGGCCGAAAGCGCCGCCGCCGAGGAGGCGCCGTGACGGTCGAGAGCGCCGCCGCCAGGGAGGCCACGGCTCCCGAGCCGGAGATCGGCCGGTCGTGGCACGTCTTCCTGCCCCTGCTGGGCTACCTGGCCGTAGGCGTCGCGATGGTCCTCTACACGCAAATGGCGCCGCTCGACAGCATCGAACGCGGCTCGCTCAACCTGCCGTTCCTGCTCCGCCGCACGTGGGAGCACATCCAGCTGGTCTTCTTCTCCACCGTGCTGGTGCTCGTGGTGGCGCTGCCGCTGGGCGTGCTGCTCACCCGGCGCGGCCTGCGCAGGGCGACACCGTTCGTGCTGGCCCTGGTGAACGTGGGCCAGGCGACCCCGGCTGTGGGGCTGGTGGTGCTGCTGGCGGTGGTGTTCCAGATCGGCTTCTGGACGGCGGTGGCGGCGCTGTTCGCCTACAGCCTGCTGCCGACGCTGCGCAACACGATGGTCGGCCTCGACCAGGTCGATCCGCGGCTGACCGACGCGGGGCGGGGCATCGGCATGTCGGCGGCGGGGGTGCTGTTCAAGGTGGAGCTGCCGATGGCGGCACCGGTCATCCTGTCGGGCGTACGCACCACGCTCGTGCTGAACGTCGGCACAGCGGGCATCGCCGCGTTCATCGGCTCCGGCGGGCTCGGCGACCTGATCACCACGGGCGTGAGCACGCAGCGCAACCTGATCCTCATCACCGGATGCGTGCTGATCGCGGTGCTGGCGCTGATCATCGACTGGCTGGGCGGCCTCGCCCAGCGCTACCTGGCCCCGAAGGGCCTTTCATGAGGTCTCGCATCGTGGTGATGCTGCTCCTGCTCGTCGCGGTGACGGCGTGCGGCCTGCGCCCCGCGTCGTCGTTCGTGCCGCCGATCGAGCCGGGCAGCATCCGCCCGATCCCCTCGCTCGAAGGCGTCAAGGTGCGGGTGACGTCCAAGGAGTTCACCGAGCAGCTCGTGCTCGGCAAGATCGCGGTGGTCGCGCTCACCGCCGCCGGGGCGGACGTGTCCGACCAGACGAACGTGCAGGGCAGCGTCAACGCCCGCACCTCGCTGACGCGCGGCGACGCCGACCTGATGTGGGAGTACACCGGCACCGGCTGGATCACCTACCTCGGCCAGACGGAGGCGATCCCCGACGCCGAGAAGCAGTACGAAGCCGTACGCGACCTCGATCTGCGCGAGAACGGCATCGTCTGGCTGCCGCCGGCCCCGCTGAACAACAGCTACTCGATGGGGGTCACGCGCGCCACAGCCGAGAAGTACGGCCTGAAGACGATCTCCGACATGACGAAGGTCCCGGTCGCCCAGCGCACCTTCTGCGTCGATCACGAGACCTTCGGCCGCGACGACGGCTTCCTCGGCATGCTCAAGGGCTACGGCCTCCAGTACGGCAAGGACGTCCCCCGCAACAACGTACGCCGGATGTCGACCGGCGTGCTCTACAACGCGATCGCGGCCGGCCAGTGCACGCTCGGCATGATCACCACCACGGACGGCCGGATCGACGCGCTCGGCCTCGTGCTGCTGGAGGACGACAAACACTTCTTCCCGCAGTACAACGCGGCCGTGACCATCCGCAGCCAGGTGGCCAGGGCCCATCCGGAGATCGCCCGCATCTTCGCGCCCATCAGCGCCAAGCTCACCGACGACGTGATCCGCAGGCTCAACGCCCAGGTGGACGTGGACGGCGACGTGCCCGTGCTGGTCGCCCGCGACTGGCTGCGGTCGGAGGGTTTCGTCAGATAGCCGGCCCCTGGCGTTAGCCATACCCGATCAAGGGCAGGCCCGAGGGCATGTCGCAGACACCACCACCCCAGAGCCAGCCGTACCCGGGTAAAAGCGGCGAGATGACGCCGCAGCCGCGTGACGAGATGCGCGACTACGCAGGCCGCGGCCTGCTGGACGGCAAGAAGGCCCTCGTCACCGGCGGCGACTCGGGCATCGGCCGGGCGGTCGCGGTGGCCTTCGCCAAGGAGGGGGCCGACGTCGCGATCGCGTACCTGAGCGAGCACGAGGACGCCGCCCACACCTCCTCGCTGGTGAAAGCGGCCGGGCGGCGCTGCGTGCTGCTGCCCGGCGACCTCGGCGACCGCGCCCACTGCGCCTCGGTCGTCGAGCAGACCGTGTCGGAGCTGGGCGGCCTGGACGTCCTGGTGAACAACGTGGCCTACCAGGAGCCGGTGGACGGCCTGGAGGAACTGTCCGACGAGCAGTGGGAGCACACGTTCGCGGTCAACATCCACAGCTACTTCCGCGTCACGAAGGCCGCGCTCGCCCACATGGGCCAGGGGAGCGCGATCGTCAACACCTCGTCGATCAACGGCCTGCGCGGCAACAAGACGCTCATCGACTACTCCGCCACCAAGGGCGCGATCAACGCCTTCACCTACGCCATGGCGCAGAACCTGGTCGAACGCGGCATCCGGATCAACGCCGTCGCCCCAGGGCCGGTGTGGACGCCGCTGATCCCGGCCACCTTCCCCGAGGAGAAAGTGGAGTCGTTCGGCGAGCAGGTGCCGATGGGGCGACCCGCCGATCCCGACGAGATCGCCCCATCGTACGTGTTCTTCGCCTCCAACCGGCTGTCGTCGTACTACACCGGCGAGGTCCTGGCCCCCATCGGCGGGGAGACGCTGCCCGGCTAGATCACTCGACGTAGATGTTGCCGCCGAGCCTCCTGAACTCGGCCGCCTTCTCCTCGAACCCCGCCTGCCTGATGTCGTGACTTATCCGCATCGAGCAGAACTTGGGCCCGCACATCGAGCAGAAGTGCGCCGTCTTGGCCGGCGCCGCCGGCAGCGTCTCGTCGTGGAAGGAGCGGGCGGTGTCGGGGTCGAGCGAGAGGTCGAACTGGTCCTCCCAGCGGAACTCGAAGCGCGCGTCGGACAGCGCGTCGTCCCACTCCTGCGCCCGCGCATGCCCCTTGGCCAGGTCGGCGGCATGGGCGGCGATCTTGTACGTGATCACGCCGGTCTTGACGTCGTCCTTGTCGGGCAGGCCGAGGTGCTCCTTCGGGGTGACGTAGCAGAGCATGGCGGTGCCGAACCAGCCGATCATGGCGGCCCCGATGCCCGAGGTGATGTGGTCGTATCCGGGCGCGACGTCGGTCACGAGCGGGCCCAGGGTGTAGAACGGCGCGTCGTCGCAGAGCTCGCGCTGCAGGTCGACGTTCTCCTTGATCTTGTGCATGGGCACGTGGCCCGGCCCCTCGATCATCACCTGGACGTCGTGCTCGCGCGCGATGCCGGTCAGCTCCCCCAGCGTGCGCAGCTCGGCGAACTGGGCCTCGTCGTTGGCGTCGGCGATCGATCCGGGACGCAGCCCGTCGCCGAGCGAGAACGACACGTCGTAGCGGGCCAGGATCTCGCACATCTCGGCGAAGTTCTCGTACAGGAAGCTCTCGCGATGGTGCGCCAGGCACCAGGCCGCCATGATCGAGCCGCCGCGCGAGACGATCCCGGTCTTGCGGGTGGCGGTGAGCGGCACGTACGAAAGCCGCACGCCCGCATGCACCGTCACATAGTCGACGCCCTGCTCGCACTGCTCGACCAGCGTGTCGCGGTAGACCTCCCACGACAGCAGTTCCGGCCGGCCCTTGACCTTCTCCAGCGCCTGGTAGATGGGCACGGTGCCGACCGGCACCGGCGAGTTGCGCAGGATCCACTCGCGGGTCTCGTGGATGTCGTCGCCGGTCGACAGGTCCATGATCGTGTCGGCGCCCCACCGGGTGGCCCAGGTCATCTTCTCGACCTCCTCCTCGATCGAGGAGGTGACGGCGGAGTTGCCGATGTTGGCGTTGATCTTGACCAGGAACTCCCGGCCGATGATCATCGGCTCCGACTCGGGATGGTTGACGTTCGCGGGGATGATGGCCCGGCCCGCCGCGACCTCCTGCCGGACGAACTCGGCGCTCACCCCCTCGCGCACCGCCACGAACTCCATCTCCTTGGTCACCAGCCCGCGCCGGGCGCAGCCGACCTGCGTGACCGGCTCACCCGCCGCCCGCCGCGCCTCGATCCACTCCTCGCGCAGGCGCGGCAGCCCACGCCGCGGGTCGGGCTCGAAGGAGGGGTCGGTGTAGGGGCCCGAGGTGTCGTACAACGTCACCGCCGAGCCGTTGGACAACCGGACCTGCCGCATCGGCACGCGGAGGTCACCGGAGTAGATCTTGGAAAAGCGCGCGCTGCTCATCGCGCAAACTCCCTTCGCCGGCATTACCCGGAGCAGGTTCTGGCGGTCGGCGGCTGTCAGCCGTCCTCTCAGCCCGGTCTGCACCGGGCTCCCGCGTTGGACGGCGATGATCGTACCCACGCCCGCCCCCACCCGAAACCTGGCGCCGAGGTTTGACGATCGCCGTGAGCGGTACGGTCCCCATCAGGGGGAACATGAAGAGATTCGCTGCTGTCGCAGGACTACTCGTCGTGATGGCCGCGTCCGGCGCCACCGCAGCCGCCGGAGACGGCATGGACCAGCACGAAGTCAGCCAGGAACAGTACGACACTCTCATCGCCCAGTGCCGCTACGCCGACACGGGCAAGGCCAAGTGCCGTGCCGCGGTCAGAGAGACGTACCGCGTCGGCACCGACGACAAGCGCCTCGACTGCCGCACCTACTCCGGCGTGACCGTCTGCGGCACGCTGCGGCTCAGCAGGTCCGAGCGCGCCTGCGTCCGTGACTCCCAATCGAAGGGGATCTCGTTCCGCCGTGCCGAGGTCGAATGTTACGCGCTGTCCTGAGGAGCTGAACCGTGATCATCGTCGGGGTGGACGGCTCCCGCGCCGGCCTTGAGGCCGCCGGCTGGGCCGCCGCCGAGGCCGCGCTGCGCGGATCGCCGCTGACCGTGGCGCACGCCGTGCCCAAGTGGGTGTGCGAGGAGGACACCGTACGCTACGCCGAGGTCGCCCGGTGGATGCGCGAGGGCGCTGCCACCGTGCTCGCGGCGGCCCGCGACCGCGCCGTGCGGGAGTCGCCGCAGGTGCCGGTGGAGCAGGTCCTGCTGCCGGGCGATCCCCGTACCGCGCTGATCAAGGCGTCCGAGGACGCCGAGCTGCTGGTCGTCGGCAGCAGCGGCATCGGCGGCGTGCGCGGCCTGCTCGTCGGATCCGTCGCGTACGGCGTCACCGCGCACGCGCGGACGAACGTCGTCCTCGTCCACGAACGTCCCCCGGCCGTCCGAGGCGACATCGTCGCCGGCACCGACGGCTCGCCCAGCGCCGGGCAGGCGTTGGAGTTCGCCTTCACCGAGGCGGAGCTGCGCGGGGCGCGGCTGCGTGCCGTACAGGCGTGGGCCTGGCCGCAGGCCGGCGGCTTCCCACCGGCCGACCGCGGCAGCGAGCAGCACACGCTGCGCCGGCTCAAGGAGTCGCTGACCGAGCACCAGGAGCGGCATCCCGGCGTCGAGGTGGTGACGGAGGTCGTGCACGGCCATCCGGTCGAGGTGCTCCGCGAGACGGCCGCCGGCGCCGATCTGCTGGTGGTGGGGTCGCGGGGGCATGGGCAGTTGGCGGGGATGCTGCTCGGCTCGATCAGCCAGGCACTCCTGCACCACGTCCCCTGCCCGCTTGCGGTGGTCCGCAGCTGAAAGTTACATCCATACCCCCAGGTCAAGCGTTTCTCTCAGGCGTCATCCTTTCCGTCGCGCGGCCCACGATCCTACGATCTGCGCAGGCTGACGACGGGAGAGCAGACCATGCGCAAGATCGGCTCCGCGCTGGCCGCGATGGTGGCGCTGGCCGCGGCGGTGCTGTTCGCCACCACGGCCACCGCGAGCGCAGCCCCCATCAGGATCATGCCCCTGGGCGACTCGATCACCGGCTCCCCCGGCTGCTGGCGCGCCCTGCTCTGGAACCGCCTCCAGAGCACCGGCCACACGAACGTCGACTTCGTCGGCACCCTGCCACCCCAGGGCTGTGCGGTGGCGCACGACGGCGACAACGAGGGCCACGGCGGCTACCTGGCCACCAATGTGGCCAACCAGGGCCTGCTGACCGGCTGGCTCGCCGCCACCCGGCCCGACGTGGTGCTCATGCACTTCGGCACCAACGACGTATGGAGCAACATCGCCCCGGCGACGATCCTCAGCGCGTTCACCACGATGGTGAACCAGATGCGGGCGAGCAACCCGAACATGAGGATCCTCGTCGCCAAGATCATCCCCATGAACCCCTCCAGCTGCGCCGACTGCGCCCAGCGGACCGTGACCCTCAACAACGCCATCCCCGCCTGGGCCGCCGCCACGACCACCCCGCAGTCGCCGATCACGGTCGTGGACCAGTGGACGGGCTTCAACACCGCCACCGACACCTACGACGGGGTGCACCCGAACGCGGCGGGCGACCAGAAGATGTCCGACAAGTGGTACCCGCCCCTGGTGGACGCCCTCGGCAGCACTGTGACACCACCGCCCCCTTCTGGGGGATGCGCCGCCGCGTACCAGCGCACCGGCCAGTGGCAGGGCGGCTTCCAGGCCGAGGTCACCGTCACGAACACCGGCACCTCGCCGATCAGCACCTGGACGGTGGCGTGGACGTTCGCCGACGGCCAGCGGATCACCCAGCTGTGGGGCGGGACGCTGAGCGCGAACGGCTCCGCGGTGACGGTACGGAACGCCGGCTGGAACGGGCAGATCGCGCCGGGGGCGTCGATCACGTTCGGCTTCCTCGCCTCCTGGACCAGCACCAACACCGCCCCCACGCCCACCTGCGCAGCTTGACCAGGACCGGCACCGACACCGACACCGCACCCAGCCCGATCACGGCCCTCGGCGCGACCGCCTGACGCCGACCGCCGATCAGCTACCAGGGGCCGTAATATCGGCCACCCGCGGCGCCGCCGGCCGAACGTAGTCCTCGGTCACCAGCGCCACAGAACGATCAAGCCGCCCCGCTCTGCTTCTTGCCCCCTTGACCATCACGATCAGGCACTTGGCGGCCTGCGCGACGTCGTGCCCACGCAGGGCGCTGACCAGCTCGGTCCGGCCCTCGGGTGCGGGCTCGATCACCCGGTACCGCGCCCAGCCGCCTGTCCATCCCGCCTGGCGGGGAAGGCACTGGCGTGGGCCTCAAGCGGAGGGAGCCGGGACCGGAGCCCCTTCACTGGCCTGCACCAACACGAACCCCTGCCCCCTGAACGCCAACTGCATGGCCTCCCCACTCCCCCGCCCGATCAACGCTCCCACCTTCATCGTCCGGTTGATCCCGACTTCCAGCCCCGTGCTCCAGCACACGGCCGACTGCCCATCCGCGAACGTCGGCATCCGCGCGGCGTCGAGCAACACCGGCGTGCCATGCGTCGTCACCGCCACCCACCCGGTCCCGGTAACCGTCGTGTTGAACAACCCACCGGCCGCCACGCCGGCCCCCTGGACCCGCTTGATGTCCCAGCTGAGCTGCGGCTGGAACGCCAGCAGGTTACGCCCGTTGACCGTGAGCCCCTCGTTCTCAAGAAAGAACAGATGAATGTCATCGGCGTTGTCCGCCAGATAGAGCTGCCCCTCGCCCCGTACCCGCATCAACGAGGCGCCCTCCCCCGTCATGGCCTTCTTGAACAACTTCCCGAGCCCGCCCGACCCCTCGTAGTCGAAGTCCATCTGCCCCTGAAAAGCCACCATGGACCCCTGCTTGGCAAGCACCTCGTGAGGGAGCTGGACTCGCAACATCTTGTGGTTCTCAAGGGCGAAGCCCGGAGGGAGCTGCTGGGAGTCGAGGTTGTTGAAGATGGAACTACGCACGTGGTCCAGCCTTTCGCGGGGAGGAGGTCCTGCGGCCAGCGTACGAACAATCCACCAAGAACGCGGCACCCAAGCCCGCACCCCTCGCCGACAGCCGAAATCACCCGATCAGTTAGCGGGCCCCAGAAGGCAGGGATCAGCTACGCCCCCGACCCCTCACGGCCAGATCACGCACGACCTCGATCAACTCAGCCGGATCGAACGGCTTGGTCAGGTAGGCGTCCACCCCGATCCCCAGTCCCCGGGTCCGGTCATCATCCTGAGCCCTGGCCGTGATGAGCACGACCTTGATGTGACTGGTGGCCTCCTCGGTACGCAACCGATGCGCCGTCGTCCACCCGTCCAGGAACGGCATCATCACATCGAGCGTGATGACATCCGGCATCACGTCGAGCACCCGATCCAGACAATCCTGCCCATCCGTGGCGGTGGACACCTCGAACCCCTCCAGGTTCAGGTTGACCGCGATGAGCTGCCGGATGACCTCATCGTCATCCACGACCAGTACTTTCCCAAGAACCTCGCCCACGGGCGCAAAGCTAACCTGTAGTGGCCCCGTCACGCCGGGTTTCGCGGGAAGTGTTCAAGGACCTTTATCTGGTGCCGAGCAGTGCCGGGATACTGATAGCCTTTCACTCGACGCGCCCCCTTAGCTCAGGGGATAGAGCACCGGCCTCCGGAGCCGGGTGCGTAGGTTCGAATCCTACAGGGGGCACCATTTCGACGGCCAGGTCAGACATCGTCTGACCTGGCCTTTTGCTTGTTTCCATGATCATTCCGGCGTGACACCTTGCGGCACCGCTCGGCACGTTGAGACGGAATCTGCGTACCATACGCGTTCCCTTGATCATCTACTGTTGAGCATCCGGCCGCCCGCGGCACCGTTGAAGATCGCCCATTCGTTCCAGGCGTGGTTGGCCTCGCTGGTCGCGAACGTCGCTCTGAAGGTGATCGTCGAGTTGGTGGTGCCGCCTGTGCCGTCCGTGTGCTGCGGGAAGCCCGCGTCCATGGCCTTGCGCAGCTTGTTGGTCGCGGCCTGGAGGTCGGTCTGCGTCTTGGCTTCAGCGGTGGTGGAGTCTCCGACGCCGAGGTGCGCGTTGGCCTCGTTGTAGTAGGTGAGCGGCTGACTGGCCGCCGCGGTGCCGTTGCCGATCAGCATCTGCCAGATCGCGGAGGCTCCGCCGTGCATGAGGGCGTTGCCCTCGCGCTCGATCACGTCGTAGGGCAGGGCGTCGGGGCCGATGTCGTCGCCCCAGTACTTCTCCAGCCGCCACGCGACCTTCCACTTGAGCGGGTCTTGGGTGAGCAGACTCTCAGCAGACATAGAAACTCCCTGGTCAGGGTCGGGTCATCACAGGTCCAGCAGTGCGGCTCCGGCCCCGCGCTGCCCCTCAACAGTGGGGGCCGGGGCCGCACTTGGTGCTCGACGCGCGTACGGGGAAGCCGCGCGGAGCGACGCACCTCCGGGCCAGGCCGCCGCAACAGGGCCCAGGGCGCGCGTTGAGAAATTCAGGGTTCTGACCTGCAAGCCAGCGACAGCAAGGACATGGACTCGCAAACTTCTTACATGGGGCAATCCTGGGCATTGATCATCGCCCCAATCGGTGCGGTGATTGCCGCACTCGTGGGGGTGCTCGTTGGCGGAATGGTGACCCGCCGAGCTCACCGGCAGGAGAGGTCACAACAGGAGCAGTCGGATGCATGCGATCAGTTCGACAGCGCATCGGCCAAGATCGTGGTGGAATTGGCGGCCCTAAGCGGCCATCACTCAGCGCCAGGTTCGCAAGGAGTGGAGCCTGCCATCGATTGGAGCGCGTGGCAGGCTGCACTCGCCAAGGTGAACAAGGGCGTCGCTAAGACGATCGTGGCCCAGGCCCATACGGTCGACGAGCAGATTTGGCGCGCCCACTGTGAGATCCAGGCCGGACTTACGTCGTGGGATGACTGGTTCGTCTTGCGAGAGAGGATCGAACTTCGGCGGCTGGAGTTCATCAACGCAGTCCGGCAGACCGTAGGTTTGGAGGCTTTGGACAGCCTGAGCGGTCGGCCTCCCATGCACGATCCAATCTGGAACCTTGGACGCAACGAAGCTGCCGACACAGGACCCCAACAGCTCTCGCCAGCCCCTAGAGAAGAGGCACCGGCTCAAGAAGCCTCAACCAAGCCGCCTGCGTTGTGTGAAGGGCATAACGAAGAGCGTCAACCGAGTGGTCGTCAACCTTGACCGGCACGTCATCGCCGCGCTCTGCCTTGCGCTCGTCCCACGCGTAGCCGGCCATCTCGTCGAGCAAGCTGCGGCAGCTCGCGTGCACGCGCAGGTGGTCAGCGGAGATGAGGTTCGACACGGTCCGGATGCCGTCCAAGACCGCGTTGTCGGCCTGCATGGGCCGGTAGTGGTCCCGGTAGAGCTGCTGGATGAACGAGGCCGCGCTTGAGTCAACCACGAGCCACTCAGGCCTGACGCCGCGCGTCCCCGGCCCGTAGGTGTCCGGGATGCGGTCCAGCCAGTCGGTCAGCCGCGTGCTGTACTCCGAGTCCGTCAACTGCCGCCGCTCGGCGTGGGAGTCGTAGCGCATCTCGGATGCGACGTAGATCCGGCGCTGCCCTTCACGATCGGGCACGCTGACGCCCAGCAGCACCGCGGCGAACGGATTCGTTGTGCCATAGTCCACGCCGACCGACAGCCACTTCTCCATCAGCGGCAGCGAGGTCACAACGTGCTTGTCCTCGTCGAACTGGTCGTAGATCGCGCCCTCAGCCATGACCCACAAGCCCTGGATGAAGCGTTTGTACCAGAGCCCGGAGTACTCGCTCTTGAGGGCCTTAACGTAGGCCGGGTCAAGACTGTGATTGTCGTCCAAGGTGAAGTGCCACGACCTCAAATCGAGCTCGTGGGCCCGGTCGAGGAAGTCCTTCTTCAACCAGTGCGACGGCGCGTCCGGGTTCGTGCTCCCGAACAACTTGGCGCCCGTTACCGACAAGCGGCTGAGCAGCATGTCCCAGAACGCCCGATCGATCAGCGTGATCTCATCAACGTACGCGCCCACCGCCGTCATCCCACGCAGACGGTTCTCCGCTCGGGCGTCATTGGAGGTGACGATCTCGACAGTGCGGCCCAGAATTTTCGCGGTGGGCGCACCTCTGGTGTAGGTGATTCTCTTGGCGATCGGGCCGGTGATCGCGGGGTCCATGAGCGGCTCGAAGACGTTTCTGCCGACCGTGTCGCTCGTCTTGCCAACCACGACCAGAGAGCCGCCCCTTGGCGCGTTCGCCACAAAGATCACCCAGCGGATCAGAGAAGCGATGGTCTTCCCACTTCGGATTGCGCCCTGCCAGATATTCAGACGTGCCGTTGACTCAGCGATGCTCTTCTCTTGCTTCGGCGACAGCTTGACCGCCAGGCGCAGGCTCACGCTTCGCCCCCGGCGTCGTCGTACTCGATCGCGCCCTGGATAACCTCGGCTTCGAGGATCACGTCAGTCTCCGGGTCAGGCACGTTGTGGCGCTGCTGGAGCTGGAGCAGCATGTTGCCGAGCAGGCTGGCCATGTCGTTGTCGGCCGCACCGTTCCTGTTGATGAGGTCCAAGCCCAGGAGACTGGCTCGCTTGTTCACGATCTTCAGGGCTGCCTCGACGGCGTTGACCTCGCCCTTGAGCACTCTCGGCCAGACGGACGCCATCATGCGGTCCAGCCGGTTGATCTCCAAGGTCAGCAGTTCCTCGGCCGCCATCGCCTCCTGCTTGGCCGCCTTCTTCAGCGCCGTCGTGATGTCCTTGGAGACGAGCTGCGGCGAGGAGTAGCCGAGCCGCTGCGCGATCACCGCGTTGCTGACCCCAGCGATACGCATCTGCAACGCCTGGTAGCGCCGCTCGTGCCGCGCAAGCTTCACCTGGGCGTCTTCAGCCATCAGGGCGCAGCCCTCCTTGCTCGCGTTATGCCGTCTAATCGTCGTAGGGGGGTGACCTGCACAGATAGCGCATTGAGGTCGGCCGGATGACGAATTCGCTCAACATGATCGACACTTGCCCATACTCTGTCCGGTATGAGTCAGGACACGGCCGAGCCGATCCCCTCGAAGCCAAGCGGCAACTCTCTCCGCGAGTTGTTTCCGGGGTACTTCCCTCCTGATAAGGACGCCATAGGGAACGTGATGACCAGCGGCTTGGTCGTTTTCGATACCAACCCGCTACTGGATGCCTACAAGCTGACCGGGACAGCCCGAATCGAGTTCCTCGCCTCGATGCGTGCCCTCGACGATCGGCTATGGATCCCCCACCAGGTCGGCCTCGAGTTCCTCCGTAACCGTTCCTCCGTTATCGACTACAGCAGCGGCTTCCCTGCCCGGTTCCGGAAAGCGGCTGGCGACCTACACAAGGAGGTGCAACAGCTCAAAGATCATCGCGGCCTAAAGGATGAAGACGTAAAAAGAATAAAGCAGGATATCGACGCTGCTATAACAGCGATTCTTGATGCCCATACTGAACTTTATGCCTTCGGAGTGAATAAGAGCGTAGCGATCGACAAGGACCCGGTCTTTAAGGAGATAGAGCAAATAATCGCGCGGAAGGTTGGGCCGCCTCTGCCCAATATAGACATGGCCATGAAGATCGGCAAACAGCGACTCAAAGAAAAGATCCCGCCCGGCTACAGCGACGCCCCGGAGAAAGGAGAGGAAGGCGCCCTTGGCGACTACTTCGTGTGGGCACAGACACTCATCGAGGCCAAGCAGCGCGGACTTCCCGTGCTGCTCGTTACCAACGAGACCAAAGCTGACTGGATCCGTACAGAGGGCAGCTTCAAGCGGGGGCCGCGGCCCGAACTGGTGGATGAGATGCTCCGCGAAGCTGGGCAACCTTTCCAACTGATGAACGTCCGATCATTCTTGTTTCACGCTGGACAGCACTTGTCAGCGACGGTCAGTGAATCAACCATCAAACAGGCCGAGTCAGTACAGAGGCATGAACGTCAAGCAGACTTTAGCGGCCTTGAAGATGCACTCACCGAAGCAGTCAAGGGAGCATTGGAAGACGATCAGCTGTACGAAGGAAACTCTTCTCTCGATCGGAGCGTGATCCGCAATTGGCTTATCGAGAGTTTGTTTGCGACGCAAACAAAACGGGACTCATACAAGCACGCTCTGCGAATAATAGACGTACTCAAAACCGGAGGAGAGGTCGAGCTACTGACGAGAGATGGGCATCGTTGGCACCTTCACTTCGATGGCACCAAAGTGCTTGCACAACGACCTCCCGAAAAGGCGGAACCCGAATAATGATGCTTATGGTGATTCAGGTCGAGCAACCAGGTCACCGTGACCTCTTGATGCGCGACAAGCTCCACCACCGGTGCCTCACGGTCTCGGGGTTGCCGCGAGACAGAGCCCCAGATTCAGGCTGGCAGTGCCACCGTCATTAGTCTGCTTAGCTTCTCAACGCCGCCATCACCACCTCCGCGAGCGGGACATCACCGTCTCGGCTGCGGATGTCCGCGACCAGACCGGTCACTTCGTCGTGCTGTGCGGCGGTCAGCGGCATGATCAGCTCGACCATTGCGCCGGCCTTCGGGCGCGGCGGCGGCGCGGCCGAGCTGGCCGACCCGTCGTGCGCGTCTCGGTTGTGCTCGTCCGTAGGTTCGTCGTCCTCGATGTCGGACGGGTTGTCCTCGTCGTCGGGGTCGTTCCCGAGAGACGCGGGTGCGGAAGGCGCCGGTGTCTGCGCTGGCCTGCTGGTGGCGAGTTCGTCGTGCACGATCTCGATGTCGCCGAGGTCGTCGAGCAGGTCGGAGAGGTCTTCGTCCCTCCAACCGGTGCCGTCCAGGTCCGGAAGCGACTGCAGCAGCTCGGCGAGCTTGGCGTCGTCGTACTGGCCGTACTCGGCGAGCCGGTTGTCCGCGAGCATGATCCGCTGTGCGGTCTCGTCGTCTACGTCGATGATGACCGTGGGCACGTGCTTGAGTCCGGCCTTGGCCGCTCCGCGCCAGCGGTGCTCTCCCGCGACGATCCGCATCCTAGACTTCTGCGCGACGACGGACCCGTAGAAGCCGTGCTTCTTGATCGACGCGACGATCACATTCACGTCGCCCTGGTGTGAGTTGTCGGGGTGTGGTTCCAGGTCGCCGATCGCGACCATCCGGTACTCCTGCTTTGCAACATGCGCCATCCGACTGTCTACACTCCTGTTGGTCAGTGATGTATTGCTGGGCGCACCCTATTCTCCTTAAACGGAGGCGCTTACTGTAGGGTCATGGCAGATTTCGCATCTTCAGAGGGCCATGAGGGACCGTTAGCCGAGTTCGCCGCCCTGCGGCAGGAGATAGAAGGACGGGAAACGCAGCGCCAAAACCTGTTCAATCTTCACATCACGGCATCGGGAGCAGTGTTCGGTTTCGTGCTCTCAGGCAGCAGAAACCCCCTTCTCCTGCTAATCATCCCTATCACTACCTATTTATTTTACGCTCGGTTCATCATGCACTCTCACGCCATCTTCAAGATCGGCAGATACATTCGAGACGATCTCACACATCGGGTGCCCGGCGGTCTTCGATGGGAAAGCTGGCACGTCAAGCAACCAATCCCTCTCCGAATTCCACGCTTCGCATACCCCAGCCTGATCGCTTTTCCTGGACCTTCGTTCGCAGCACTAATCTGGACCGCTGCTACAGTCTTTATGGGATGGCAGCAAGCTACTATGCTTGCCCGAATCTCCGCCATTCTCGCTTGGCTAGTTGGTTTAGCCGCAGCAGGCTTCACCGTCGCCTTAGTCAACTCAACGGCTCGACAATGGTACGAAGAAAACGTCTCATAGCGCTTTCCAACTGATCAGCAACACTGGGACTCGCGCTGCCTACTCAACAGGCGTCGCCATATATCGGCGCGCGAAGACTGACTTCGAGACGGACCAGAACTCGCCTGCCCTGTCGTGCAGGACGTAGTCGCCGAGGCCGGCGCGCTGCATGCCCTCGGGCGTCTGGATGTCCACATACTCACCGGCGCGGCCACGGATCGCAGTCTGCCCGACCATGCCCCGCAGGTTCGAGTACCTGTTGATCCATGCCACGATGTCCTCGACCTGGCCGCCGACAACCTCCACGGCCTCGACCAGCTCGGGCGCGTGCTGGTACTCCTTGATTTCCATGGTCAGCGTCTCCCTTTTCGGCGCGCGATCTGGCGGCGCCGGTAGTCGGTGCGGATACCGCGCATGTGCGCGCGCATGATGACGATCAGCGGGAGTAGCGCGCGGTGGATGCCTGGACAGCCGCACCGATCTCCCGCATCCGCTCGGTGACCGCGCGGCCGTCGACGGTGAACTGCGGCACGTCGAACGGCGACCGCCGAGCCACCTCGTTGACGTCATAGAGCCGCTTGCGGCTCTGCCCGTCAAGGTTGAACTGGTAGACGTGGGCCTTGACCGCAAGATCATCCGTCAGGATCAGCTCGACCTGGTACGTGTCCCGGGTGTCAATGCTGTGCTCCCGGATCCAGACCAGGAGGCGCTCACGGCCGGGGTCGATGTTGCCCGGCGTCATCGTGTGCATGATGTGCTCGGTCACGATCATCCGCTCTTCCGGTCCTGGTAGCCGTACCGCGTCCGCTCCTGGGCGATGCGCTCGGCGACCGCCTCGCACCCGCGGATGTCCCACATGCCGCCGGACTCCGTGGCCTCGGACACCTCGACGCTCGCGGAGTACGTCCCCCAGCCCTCCTCGGTCGGGATGCCCTCCTTAGCGAAGCCTCGCTACGATTAGAAGAGACCGGCGAAGGCGGCACCTGTGTCCGATGCACTACTGAACATCGTGATTGGGCTTGTTACCAGCGTCATTAGTGGTGGGTCTGTATGGCTGTGGCAGCACGGCCACAATGCGCGTGCTCTGCGTCGCAAGGCGGCTTTCTTCGGGCTTCAGCAGGGAAAACAATGTCTGATCTTTACTGGCAACAAATACGACTCGCCTGGAAGCGCTGACTACCAGGAGGTGCATGCACTGATCGACGTAGCGACCCTCGCACACGAGATCGGCGCGAAGATCACCCTAGAATCCTGCGATCTCTTTCGTGGCAGCAACGGAGATCGAACGGAGTTCTGCATCGGTGGCCCATTGGGCCCAAATCCACGTACAGCAGGCCACCTTGCGGCACATCTACCGGGAGTCGAAATCAAACCCTGGGATCGGGACCGAGCTGACACGCTCACCATCGTTGTGGGAGGCCAAGCGTTTCCGTGGAATCGCAGACAGGAAGAGTATGCACTCATTGCCAAGTTCACTCCACCGGAAGCGAGTCGTCCCGTCTTCGTGATCTTCGGCCAGACTGCCACAGGCACCCGCGCCGCTATCCACTTTATTAAGCGTGAGCATCACAACCTCTCGCAGACCCTTACATCCGACGATCGGTTCTGCATCATTGTACGAGTGAAGGGCATATTGACCTACGGCCACCAAGCGACCGAATTGGCAAGTAACGTATCAGAGGCCGCGTTTGCCTCTCCTCCACAAACCTCAACAGCACCAGAGGGAAGGCAGCCCCGTGCTTAGCGCGCTTCGACTGAGCCCTTACCGATTGATCCACACCGACTCGACGGCATGCCTCCGCTCGTCGCTGGAGCTGGCGCGTACGCGGTAGTCGATGCGTCGCCAGTCAGAGAGCAGTTCGTCGTACAACTGCGACCGGTAGCCGGACAGCACGATCGCAGACTTGCAGGCGACGAGCACTTCCAGGAGGCGGCGGTGCTCGGGCTCGCGATCCATCTCCTTCACGTAGTGGCCGCTGCCGAACACGTTCCTCGTGCTGCGCAGGTATGGCGGGTCCACGTACATGGCGGTCTGCGGCGAGTCCATGCGCTCGATCAGCTCGAACGCGTCCACCTGCTCGATGAACGCCTCACGCAGCCGGACCGCATGCCAGCGCAGCGCCGCAGCGGCCCGCTTGGAGCCGGCCGGGTTGTTGACCCTCGTTCTCGAAGTCGGCCGCCGCCAAGAGGCGCCCGCCTCGCCGCTGCGGGACTGGGTGCACTGGATCCACCAGCGGCGGGCCCGTTCCAGATCGGACGCCGCGGTGTCGCCCAGCTTGGCGGCCTGGTGCTCCGCGCGAGCGTACGGCGTGAACTCGATCGCACGGATCAGAGCACGGGGCCGGTCGCGCAGCGCCTTCATGAAGCATACAAGGTCGCCGTTGATGTCGTTTATCGTCTCGATGGGGACGGGGTTCTTGGCGAAGAAGACGGCGGCCGAGCCCGCGAAGGGTTCGACGTACACCTCGTGCTGGGGGAGCAGGCTGGCCAGGAAGGGGCCGAGCCTGCCCTTGGCGCCGTAGTACTGGAACGGAGGGCGCAGTGCCACGAGAACCCCTCAGGATGACGGCGGCGAAGTAGACGCGGGAGTGTGCCGTATACATACGCACCTCGGGTATATCGCGCATGTTGCGGCAACTTCCAACGGCTTACACAGGGCCTCTAACGCATATCAGGACCATCACCGATATCTTGTGACTTAAGACCCCTATCCTCCTTGCAGTCCCAGATCTGCAATGAAACCAACCATCGGACTACTAGAGGAACGAATCATGGGGTTCTTCAGAAACCTTGCTCAGCAGTACACAGACTTGATGCTAGGTGCAATATGGGCTAGCACTTTTGCCGTAATGTCCGTCGTCCTCGTTGTTACTGTCAGCCTCTCTTACGCTAGCACCGGAAAGGACTCAGGGCACGTCATCGCGATCTCGATGCTCATCTCAGCAGCGGCGTTCGTGGTGGGAGGGCTGGCAGGCTTCCTGTTCGCCCTCCCGCGAAGCCTCACTGCCATATCGGAAAGGTCATCTGCGGGCCCTAGCACCCAGCAGCAGACTTTGACAGTTCGCGCCAACACTAATCTAGAGGACGTATCGGACTGGCTTACAAAAATCATCGTTGGCCTCACTCTTACCCAATTGGGGGAAATCCCCGATGGAGCAAGCACCCTGTTTCACACCCTCGGCGCCGCTTTAGGCGATGATGAAGAGAATGCCGTTTTTGCTGGCCTGCTGACGGTCTTCTGCTTCACAGTCGGTTTCATAGAAGGGTGGCTGAGTACGCGAACGTATATCGCCCGATGGATGGCAGCAGCAGACAGACCCCTACGCAGCACGTTGCGGCTAGGGCGCACCAACCAGAACCGGGATTGAGCCAACCCGAGAGGGTGTCGCACAACCGCAACATAGCGCCGCACTTCGGTGATCTTATGTCGTCTGTATCGCTCGTACATACGCGACCTGCGGAAACACGTCATAAGGTACGTACTGCTCACGGTTCGAGCATTGCTTTGAGCTGCGGAAACAAGCTCAGACCCCCGCTAAGAGGTCGGTCCACGGACTGATCTCCCTCGTCCATGCAGGCGAGATAAGCGCTCAGCGTGGACTACAGCCTGTCTATCTCCTGCGTCACTCCATGCCGAAATGCATCTTCAGACGCGGAACGACGGACGTGCTCCGACGGAGCTGGCAAACTCCCCGCATGATTGCGCACGAGGAACTGCTCACGAACGCCATCACCTGCGCAGTGCTCGCGGCCGACCCCGATCCTGCCTGACTACCCGTGACCGATGGCTACATGCCCGCACTCGTCGAGTTCGACGCCGCCCTTGCAGACGGCGACATTGGTCAAGTGCAGCGGGCCGCGCGCGCCTATCACGACACCTTCGACGTGAGCAGCGGCGTCGTCGCGGAGGGCGCAGCCGGCCGCGCGCTCCTTGACGCCGTGACCACGCCTGGCCGCACCCTGGAGACCATGAACGGGTGCTGACGAGGCCACCGAGTGAGAACCGGTGACCTATTTCAGGTCACCGGCCGCCGTCACTCCAACGCCGACGCCACCAACTGGGAAGGATCTCTTTCCAGTTGGCGTCCCGAGTGTATGTAACCCATGGTGGTGTCCATCGATTCGTGATCCAGTGCTTCCTTGATCTCGAATGGGTCCGCGCCCAGTTCCGCAGCCAGCGACGCCCACGTGTGCCGCAGCACATGCGCGGTGACCTTCGCGCGAATGCCGGCCTGGCGACCGATGCGCGTTGCCAGGGCCGACGCCGACGACCGGTAGAAGCGGCCTCCGGTGTCGGTCACGAAGATTCGCCCGGTGAGCTGCGACACCTCAACGCCTTCGCGGCGCGCCCGATCCTCCAGATACCGGTCGAGCGCGTATCCGGACTCCACAGGCAGGCGGCGCTTCTTCGGCTTGGTGCCCTTGCCGACGATCCGCAGCGTCCGTAATCCTCGCTCATACCCGAGCGCGCTCAAGTCGGCGGAGATCGCTTCTTCGATTCGAATCCCTGTGTGCAGCAGGACGCGGATGAACGCCGAGGTACGCAGCCGGGCCGGCCCGTGGTCAGCGTCGGCCGCGGCCACCAGGGCGCGGGCCTCGTCTCGCGTGAGCGCGGTCGTCTCGGAGTGCCCTCGTGACACCTTCGGCCTACGTGTCCGCTTGAACCGGTTGGCCTCGATGATTTCCTCGTCGGCGATGTACTCGTACCAGGACGACACCGCCGAGATGCGGCGCTGCATGGTCTTCGGCGGGATCGGCTTTCCAGCCTGGAGTTCGAGCCACCGCTTGTAGACGTCGCCGTGGGACTTACGCGCCTGTAGCGGGTCGAGACCGGTCTCGCCGCAGAAGCCGAACCACCGCTCGATCTCCAGTCGGTAGGCGTCGCGGGTGTTTTTCGAGTCAAACGAGAGCAGCCACGCCATAGTCGCGTCCTGGGCGAAGCCCAGCAAAGCCGGGGGGAAGGAGATCCCGCCCGACCCTATCGGCATCGGTTCCCGGATCAGCTCGGCAGTCATGCCTCTACGCTATCAGGATGATCTATGGACATAACATGAATTATGACCACTTCTTAGCGATCACCAAGCTCTGAAGACCCAAGGTCGCATTTCTGTCTCACCGCCGCGCTGTTACCTCGCGCTACGGTCCAATAGACAGATGAGCAGAGTGCGTGCATGGCTTGTGTCGCACGGGGGAATGTCCGTGCCGCTCATGCTTATCGTCTTCGCATCAGTGGTCATCGGCTGGTCCGGCGACTGGCCGGTCCCGAGAACCATCCTCTTCGCCCTTATGCTCACGTTTCTTGTGGGCCCGATCGCATGGAGGATCCACACGGGCACGCAACAGATCACGCATGCCGCCGAAGATCCGGGCGAGGCCCTTCGACACCGTCTCATACAGGTCAACACAGCATTCGCCGAAGCCGCCAGGCTTATGGACGATCTACGACGCGATCTTGAAGCTCAGCAGGCGGCCCGTGAAGCCCTCATCAGCCAGACCGAGGAGCAGCAGCGCCTCCTGGCGATCGATCAGGAGCAGGCAGAGAAGATCCGGCTGATCCTAGTTGGCGAGACAAAGGCGACCATCCGCGCGGAGCGACGTCAGCAGTGGATGTTCTTCGGCCTGGGCGTAGCGGTATCTATCCCGATCGGCGTGATGATCAACATTCTCGTGCCCTGATCCACTCGCACCGTATCTTGCTTGCACGTCGCCCGTCCAAGCTTCGGCCCCTATGGTGAATCAGCACCCGATGTGAAACTGAAGGTATGGGGACCTACAACTGGGTAGAGCAGGCGTCATGGGTAGCCGGAATCATCAGCCTTCCACTCTCGGTGATCTTCCTGGTCCAGGCGTTACGAATGTCTCGGCAACGCCTTGAAGAATCGCAGGAAGATCCTAGCGAGGCGCTGGAAGACCGAATTAGGCGCGCCACCGAGTCCTTCGCAGAGACAGGTCGGCTGCTGGCGGAATTACAGAATACATTCTCCGTACAACAGGCCGCGCTCAAGAAGGTTACTGAGGAGGCCGAAGAACAGGCCCTTCTGCGTGACATGGATCCCGAGACAGCCGAGAAGATGCGTCGCATCATCGTAGGTGAGACAAAAGCAACGCTCCGTGCGGAGCGCCGTACGCAGCGACTGTACTTCGCAGGAGGCGTACTTCTATCTATCCCAATAGGCGCCCTGATCAACTGGCTTGTGCCCTGATCACCAGGTCATACGGGCAAGCCGACCTTCCGAATCGGGGGGTGCACCCCCTCGCCGCGTTCGCAAGGTGCAGCGTGTCCCCATGGTGACATGCCCGTGGACAACAAGAGGGCGTTCGTTGCTGTGGTGCAGACTGGGAGGTGAGGCAGCGGCGGCGTAGGCTCCGGCCCTCCTCATTCAGGAGTTCCAGCTAACCGAACACGGCGCAACCGGATCAACTCGACGAGTCTCGTCCGAGCTAGGAGAGAGCGACCCGCAGTACGGAGCCAGGACATGCGGGACTCGGGGTGGAGTCCGGTCGGGGCTCGCCATGTTGGAATTCCTGCCTATGCTTCCCTCACTGATCCGGGACCTGCGCGTCCTTGTGGACGAAGCGTTTTTGCTGGCGATCCAGGTCACCGGCGCGTGGGCGATTCTCAAATCACTCTGGAGGCGCCGCCTCAGTCGAAGAAAGGGCCAAGTCAGCCGACTTCGGCGCCGGCGAGGACGGCATGCAACGAGATCCAGGCGTCGGCGACGGCTACGCAGTTGAGGGACCTGCACCGCGTAATATCGAGGTCATTGGAGGCGTCGTCGGGGAGGCTAGCCGCCTTTGCTGCGGCCAGGTCGGGAGTCACGCGTCCGCTCCGACCGTGGCGGGCGCCTGCGGGGCGCGGGTGTCGCCGCCGCGGTGGTGCAGCTTGGCGCCGGCCTCTTCGAGGAGGCGGTGCACGAACCCGTAGCTGCGGCCGATGTTGAGGGCGATGAGGCGGATCGACTCGCCGCCGGCGTACTGCTTGGCGAGCGCGTCGGCGAGCTGGGCGCGCTCGGCGCCGACGATGCGCCTGTTCTTCGGGAGTTTCACGAGGGCCTTCCTGGTTCAGGCGGCGCGGCCGAGCTGGGCGCGTAGCTCGTCGCGGGCTTCGGGAGTCGGGGGGACAGGGTCACCACGCCAGATGCAGCCCTCGATCGTGGCGACGTCGTCGTAGTCGTAGACGGCCTCGCGCCCAGCTCGGCCGAGAACGCGCGCTTGGTAGCGGCGGGCCCACTGGCGGATAGTGCTGGGCTCGCGATCGAGCCGGTCTGCAGCTTGGCGAGCGGTCGCTGGGTGCACGTCTCACCTCCGCAAGCGTCGCATTTGAGGACGTACGAGGCGATTCCGGACACGCGAGCACGTCAGATCGACGCGCTGTGGTTAATGCTGACAGGCGATCTCGCACGAACGAAAGGCAGAGGATAGGCGGAAAGGTGATCTTGTTAGGTGCGCCCTCAGCGCGTCATCATCGTTTCCGCAGGTCACGGACTTATGCCGTGCGACAGGCGCAGATCACCTGCCGACACGAAGTGTTACACAACCGCCAGCCCGCCGCAACGTGACCCGGACACCAGCAGCGAAGAGGGAAGAAACCACCCACATCGCAGCGCGGGGAGCGCCCCACAACCCACCTATCGATCATGGACTCGGACGACAAGGCCAGCGCCTGAGGACACCAGCAATTGCATTCCGAATTCCGCAGAAGAATGACAACAATCGCCACAGATAATCGCTAGGATGACTTTAACTCGCCACCTAAATGACTTCTCAGCGACGCGGCCGCCGGGGGCGGAGCGCGAAGCTCGGCCCCTCCCCAAGGGGAGCCGACCATGAGGAGATGGACATGTTGGGTGGTGACGCCCCGGAGGACTCGAACGGTTGGGTCACGCTGCTCCTGCTGCTGCAGGCGCTGCTGATCTCGCTGGACTTGTTCCTCAGAGTCCAGGGACTCTAGCGAGATGCTAGAGCCCCTGGTGTAAGGCGAACGGCCCCGCTGCACGGTTTGCCCACCTACGGCGGGGTCGCTTCGTCTGCACCCATGCTACTACCAAAATAACTACCCTGTACTATGCCCCGCGAAGAAGCGGATTGCGGCCCCCATAAGTTCTCTCGCTGCATATCGCAAAAGCGGAACGACTACGAGGTCACCGCAAAGATAAACACGGTGGCACTCTTCTACAAAATAGGCATCGTCGATACGACTCCCCACATAACGCTAACGATGCCGCTCGCCATAGAGCACTATCCGCGTAGCACTAAGCGAGTCACTCACAGCGACGGAAGCACTGCTCAACACGTCGGCAGCGAACGACATCCGCAATCCATAACCCTGCACCCCGTCACCGATCCGCCTCCTCGGCGACCAGGCCCCGCTCCTCGACCTCGCTGACGTGGTTTCCGCACGCCCCGCTGGGCGGAGTCACCCCGATCCTCTTCGGTTAGCGCCTCAGCGCGCCGCGAACGACGTGACGCTCTGCGCCGGCAGTCCGCCTACCGGTCCAGCGGACGGTCCACCCCCCAGCAACCAGCGCAGAAGCCACTCCGACCAGCCCATCTTGACCAGTCGCACGAGAGGCACGTCCCCGCCTGGAGCGATTGCCCGTGGTCCTTCGATCCGGCGGGACACTACGCGCGAGCGGACATCTCGCACCTCCAGATCGATCGCCGCCTACCCACTTCCGCGACATTCCACGACTGATTTGACACGCATCTAATCAGCGAGGCATGCTGCCTACTACTTCGACAAGCATCTAAACAGGAGGCGATCATGGGTGACGGATGCTGCGGCACCACCACGCCCTTGGCAGCGGAGCAGTTCACCACCGACCTGGAGACCGACACGCTCCCGGTGGTGGTCATCGGTGCGGGCCCGACCGGCCTGGCCGCCGCCGCTCACCTGGCTGAGCGGGACCTCGACTTCCTCGTCCTGGAGGCCGGCGGGCAGGCGGGCGCGTCCATCGCCAAGTGGGGGCACGTACGGGTGTTCAGCCCTTGGCGCTACAACATCGACGCCGCAGCCCGCCGCCTGCTGGACGGCGCGGGCTGGCAGGCCCCGGACGACGACTGGCTGCCGACCGGCGCCGAGATCATCGAGGACTACCTCGCTCCGCTGGCCAAGGTCCTCGGAGACCGCGTACGCGTCAACGCCCGAGTCTCGGCCATCACCCGCCTGGGCTTCGACCGGGTACGGACCAACGGCCGCCAGGACGTTCCGTTCCTGATCCGCCTGGAGGACGGCGAGGAGCTGTACGCGCGGGCGATCATCGACGCCTCCGGCACCTACACCACTCCCAACGTGCTCGGCGCGAGCGGCCTGCCGGCACACGGCGAGGCCGGCGTGGCGGCCCTGATCGACCACGCGCTGCCCGACGTGCTGGGCGCCGACCGAGCCGCTTACGAGGGCAAGCACACCCTGGTCGTCGGCGCAGGACACTCGGCCGCCACCACGCTCCTGGCTCTGGCCCAGCTCGATGACACCCCGATCACCTGGGCGATCCGCGCGGGCAACGCCAGCCGCACCTTCGGCGGCGGCGACGCCGACGCGCTCCCCGCGCGCGGTGCGCTGGGCACCCGCCTGCACGCCCTGGTGGAGTCCGGCCGGATCACCTTGCTGACCGGCTTCTACACCCATCGCGTCCGCGCCGCTGACCAGGGCGTCGAGGTGGTCAGCCGCGACCCGTCCGGCACCGAGCAGACGATCATCGTGGACCGCATCGTGTCGGCCACCGGCTACCGCCCGGACCACTCCATCGCCTCCGAGCTGCGCCTCGACCTGGACCCGGTCCTCGGCTCCACCCGCGCGCTCGCCCCGCTGATCGACCCGAACCAGCACTCCTGCGGCACCGTCCCGCCGCACGGCGTGGACGAGTTGTCCCACCCGGAACCCGGCTACTTCGCGATCGGCGTCAAGAGCTACGGCCGCGCGCCCACCTTCCTCATGGCCACCGGCCACGAGCAGGCCCGTTCGGTCGCCGCCGCTCTCGCCGGCGACTGGGAGGCCGCCCGCGACGTGCGGCTCGATCTGCCCGAGACCGGCGTCTGCTCCTCCAACCTCGCCGAGGCCCAGGAACAGCGCGTGGGCCTGGCCACCGGCATCAGCGGCGGCCTGCTGGCCACCCCGCTCCCCCTGGTGACCGCCTCGACCGGCGGCGGCTGCTGCGGCTGAACAAGGAGAAGTAAGGGAGAGAGCAATGTCCGACGGCTACCCCACCGCGGCACAGAAAGAGGCACTGAGCCTGATCTGCGGCCACGAGCCGATGCCCACTGCCATGCTCGGGGAGCGGCTGCTCTCCGCCCGCGAACCGAGCACCAATCCCGGCTACGCCCGCGCCATCACCCACATGGCAGGAACCCTGGCCTGGCGGCTGCAAGCGCAAGGCTTCATCGCCGCCGACGGCGCGGACGCCTGGCGCACCACCTCTGTCGGACGCGCCCTGATCGCCTGCACGGACGCAGGCTCGTGAGCTCCACCTCGATCAGCGACTCGGCCGCCGCCTCCACCGGCGAGAGCGGCGGCCGAAGCCGCTTCCACCAGGGCCGGCGCATCGTCGCCGCCCTGGGCATCACCCAGACCATCGGCTACGGCGTGCTCTACTACGCCTTCTCCGTCTTCCTCACCCCGATGACTCGCGACCTGCGCGCCGGCGGCACACGAGTCGCTGCCGCGCTCACCCTCGCCGTCCTGACCACCGCCCTGTGCGCCCCGCCGGCCGGCCGGTGGCTGGACGCCCACGGCGGGCGCACTGCTCCTGCC
Organism: Nonomuraea maheshkhaliensis; assembly: GCF_039529435.1. Classification (NCBI taxonomy): domain Bacteria; kingdom Bacillati; phylum Actinomycetota; class Actinomycetes; order Streptosporangiales; family Streptosporangiaceae; genus Nonomuraea; species Nonomuraea maheshkhaliensis. The sequence continues at coordinate 34,659 of NZ_BAAAMU010000015.1, read as the reverse complement.
GGTCGTCGGAGCGGGCGTGCCGGGCGCGATCGGCTGCGTGCTGCTCTTCGGGATCGGCTTCGGGGTGGGCACGATCACCCTGCCCCACCTGCTCGCCGAGCAGTACGGCACCGCCGCCTACGCCAGCCTGTCCGGCCGGATCGCCCTGTTCTCGGTCGCCGACAAGGCAGCCGCACCGCTCGCCGCCGTCGCCCTGGCCCAGGCAGTCGGCTACGGCTGGGTCATGGGTGCGGTGGCCTGCGCCTGCGCGATCGCGGCGTTCGCCCTGCTCGCCTATCACCGCCTACAATTTCGATAAAGTTCGAATCAGAGGGGGGAGCCGGATGACCGCCACCACGACCCGGTGCTGCGCACCGATCGCCCGGGAGCCGCTGTCGGAGACCGACGCGGCCGACCTCGCGGTCATGCTCAAGGCGGTCGCCGACCCGGTCCGGCTGCGTTTGCTGTCGATGATCGGCTCACACGCGGGTGGCGAGGCATGCGTGTGCGACCTCACCGACGCCTTCGACCTGACCGCCCCGACCATCTCCCATCACCTCAAGGTACTGCGCACCGCCGGCCTGATCGACGGCGAGCGGCGCGGCACCTGGGTCTACTATCGGATCATCCCCGAGGCGGTGAACAAGCTCGGCGCCCTCTTCGCCCCGCTGACCGAGCCTTCACCCGGCAGGCCGGGAGACCTCGAGCTCCTGCCCGTATGACCCGAGCTCCGCGCCCGGTCGATGTCCTGGTCATCGGCGGCGGTCAAGCGGGTCTGGCCGCCGGCTACCACCTGCGCCGCGCTGGCGCCGATTTCGTCATCCTGGACGCTCAGGAGGAACCCGGCGGGGCGTGGAGGCATGCGTGGCCGTCGCTCCGGCTGTTCTCCCCCGCCCAGTACAGCTCGCTGCCTGGCCGCATGATGCCCGCTCCGCCGGGCGGCGGCTCCCCCGGCGCCACCGACACCGTCGCCTACCTCGCCGACTACGAACAGCGCTACCAGCTCCCGATCATCCGGCCCGCGACCGTGCATGCGGTACGGAGAGGCGAGCAGCGGCTCCTGGTCGACACCGACGCCGGCACGTGGCAGGCCCGCCACGTGATCAGCGCCACCGGCACTTGGTGGCGGCCTTACGTGCCCTACTACCCCGGCATCGGCGGCTTCCAGGGGGAGCAGTCGCACACCGCCGGCTACCGTGGCCCGGAGCCGTTCCGCGGCCGGCGCGTCGTGATCGTGGGCGGCGCCAACTCCGGCGCCCAGATTCTGGCCGACGTCTCGACCGTCGCCGACACGACCTGGGTCACCCTGCGCCCGCCTCGCCTGCTGCCCGACGAGGTCGACGGCCGGGCCCTGTTCACCCTGGCCACCCGCCGGGCCCAGGGTGCGGACGGGATGGGCCCGCTGGGCGACATCGTGGCCGTCCCACCGGTCCGGGAGGCGCGCGACCGCGGCGCGCTCAAGGCCCAGCCGATGTTCAGCCGCATCACCCCCACGGGCGTCACCTGGCGGGACGGCACCGGTCTCGACTGCGACGTCATCATCTGGTGCACCGGCTTCCGCCCGGCCCTGGGCCATCTGGCGCCGCTCCGGCTGCGCGGTCCCGACGGGCTCATCCCGGTGGACGGCACCCGCGCCGTGGGCGAGCCTCGACTGCACCTGCTCGGCTACGGCGACTGGACCGGCCCCGCCTCCGCCACGCTGATCGGCGCGAGCCGCACAGCCAGGGACACCGTCACCGAGATCCTGAAACCGAACACCTGAGAACGGAACCTGACAGGGAGCCTTATTGACGGATCATTGAGGCAGAAAGCAGCATGACGGGCGTCACTGTCATTGCCCCTTTCCCTGCGGTGGAGATCAGGATCGCCAGCAGTCTGTCATCGCTCGTATCTCCATGATCCCCATCCCGTCTTGGCTGCGATCCTGTTGATCCCGGCGGTGGAGATGGCGCGTGACTCTTCTCCTCGCGCATGATCCGCAGCGCCGCGGCCGTGCTTCCTCTTCCACGAACCCGGCTGCACGCTCACTGCCCGGCGGTCTGCGGAATCAACTCGTCCAGCAGATCACGCACCATCAAATCGATCATCATGCACAGGTCGTGCACCTCATCCAGGGATTTGCCCCGGGTGTCGATGAAGTCCCAGTTCAGATATCGCTTCCCCGGATGGATGGGACACGCATCACCGCAGCCCATGGAGACGATCACATCGGCGGCCAGGACGACCTCGTCAGTGAGCGGCTTGGGAAAATCGGTCAAGGTGGTGATCCCCATGAGGGTGAGCGCCTCGATCACGGTCGGCTCGATCTCGGGGGCGGGATGGGTGCCCGCCGTACGTACGTGAACCTGGCCCGCCGCATGATGCCTCATCAGAGCCGCGGCCATCTGCGAACGGCCGGCGTTGTGTGTGCAGACGAACAGCACCTCGCTCACCGGCTTGCCCATCTCGCCACGGCTCTGGGCCAAGGCGGTGAGGCGCTCCTCGGCCAAGCGCTCAGTGAGGGTGAACAGATGTTGCTGGACACGGGCACCCCGCGCGAGCGAAGCGTACGACTCCGCTACATACCGCTCGACCGTTTCGATCGAGAAGATTCCCGGGAAACGGGGCAACAGGTGCTGGGCGATCCTGCCCAGCAAGGCATCCGACCTGCTCAGCTCCATCGGCACACTCCCAGCGCAGAGCGACACACCTCGAACCGCCTCATCGGAGGTCAACCCCCTCGATGTCGAGCCGAAGGCGCGCTCTAAATATAGACGTATATCTATGCAATGTAATCCGAGCAGACAGCGCTACGCGGGTCACGGTCAGGCAGCAGCCGACACATCGAACTATCAGCCCAGCAGGATGCGCCAGCCGGCGTTCGGCCTCATCTCGGATGGACCGCATCATGACCGGACGTCCGCGACACACGTCGCACCGGCCTTCGCCGATCATGGCGGGCTTGACCGCGCCCGCGACGGTCGCGCATCGTGCTCTGGCGGTGCAAGACAATCCCCTGCACTCCGATTCGTCTACTACAGCGCCGCCGACGAGCACGTGCGCCGCCTGCTCACCCAGAGCCTCTACCACGCCGACCACATCGATCGTGACGACGATCCACGCTTCTCCCCCGCGCCACCCTCGACGAGCCCGCTGTCAGGTAGGCAGGAATCGACTTGCTCGGCGGGCCGCGATCATGGCGGGATGCAGGCCTCAGGCCACGTCCACGCAGACCAAGGTGGGGCAACTCCAGACATTGATGTGGTCGTACCGGATGCTTGGCAATCAAGAACCGGACTGCGAGCGTCGTCCACCTCCGACATCCCAGCCTCCGTCCGCTGGCCCATCGGACCCTCACGACGACGCCCGATTCAGGCGGCAGATCGACGGCGCTAAAGGCGACCTCCCTTCAGCAGCGCGACTTCTAGCCGGTCAGCACCGCTTGCACGGACTTGGTCACTACGTTGGTGGCGTCATGTGCGGGCAGGCGTCCCGCGCGCACCTCGTTCGCTGCTCCGTGCAGGATGTAGTGGACGAGGCTGACCAGCCAGGTGGCGGTCAGGTCGGTGCGGAAGGCCCCTTGTTCCTGGCCACGACCAATGAGCTCGGCCATCCGCCGGGCGGGTTCGGCGTGGAGTTCTCGCACCCGTCCCGCGGGAAGGACCGCCTCCGCCGCGCTCAGCAGGACCGCGGACTCGGCCACGAGCTCCCAGCTCGACGCCAGCAGTCGCGTCATGGCGTCGCGGGCTTCTCCGGTCAGGTCGAGGGACGAGAGGGTTTCCTCGCCGGCTCGCAGCGCGTCCATGAGGGCCGCTTCGACCAGGTCGGCCCGGGTGCGGAAGTGGCCGTACAGCGTCATCCGTCCGACGCCGGCAGCCTGGGCGATGTCGTCGATGGTCGCGTTCGGATCCGAACTCATCAGGGTGCGCGCCGCGGACACGATGCTGGCGATGTTGCGCTCGGCGTCGGCACGACGTCTGGAGCGCGCGGAAGGTGAAGCCATGCGAACAGTCTAACTCGTATGTTCATATACAGGTTATAGTGGCGACTAGTTCTCGTATATGAGAGTACGAGTTGTCTCTCCGGAGTATCCGATGACCCATGAAGCAGTACGACAGACTTCACCCCCCGGGCCGCATCCGGCGCGCTGGCGCATCCTCGGCTTCCTCGGGGTGGCCCAGCTCATGCTGATCCTTGACGTCACCGTGGTGGCCATCGCGCTGCCCCACATCGAGACGGATCTCGGGCTCGGCCGTGAGGCGCTGACCTGGACGGTCAGCGCCTACACCCTCACCTTCGGCGGGCTGATGCTGCTCGGCGGACGCATCACCGACCTGGTGGGAGCCAAGCGGGTCGTGCTCGCCGGGCTGCTGCTGTTCTCCATCGCCTCGCTGGTCACCGGCCTGGCCGGGTCCGCCGGTGTACTCCTGGGTGGTCGCGTTACCCAGGGTGTCGGGGCGGCGCTGCTGTCTCCCTCGGCCTTGTCGCTGGTGGTGTCCCTGTTCGACGGGCAGGAGCGGAACAAGGCCCTGGGTGTCTGGTCCGCGCTCGGCGGCGGTGGCGCCGCTCTCGGCGTTCTTCTGGGCGGCCTGCTTACCGCCGGTCCCGGGTGGCCGTGGGTCTTTTATGTCAACGTACCCATCGGGCTGGTCATTGCCGTGGTGCTCGCCGTTCTGCTGCCGGCCCAGCCTTCCGCGTCCGCCGCCCGACCTCGGCTCGACGTCCTCGGCGCGATGTTGGTGACGGCCTCCTCCGCGTCGTTGATCTACGCTCTCATCGCCGCCGGCGAGCGTGGCTGGCTCACCGCGCTCACCGGGTGGCTCGTACTGGCTGCCGCCGTGGGCTACGTGCTGTTCGTGCTGTGGCAGCGGCGGGCCCGCTCGCCGCTGATGGATGTCCGGCTGCTGGCCCGGCGGCCCGTGGCGACCGGCTCCTTCCTCATCGTGATGGCGACGGCGCTGATGATCGCGATGTTCTTCCTGGGCACCTTCTACTTCCAGCACGCCTTGGGGTACGGCCCGTTGCAGGCAGGGCTGTTGTTCCTGCCGGTGGCGCTGGCGACGATGCTCGGGGCCAACCTGACCGGACGCATGCTCGGCCGATGGGGCGGGCGCGGACTGGCCGTCGCGGGCCTGACCGTCGCGGCGCTCGGCATGGCCGTGCCGGCCGTGTCGATGAACACCGTCACCGTCGTGGCCGGCGTGGCCGTCGCCGCGGCGGGCGCCGGCGCGATGTTCGTCATCGCCTCGGCGACCGCGCTCGGCCAGGTGGCACCCTACGAGGCCGGGATCGCCTCCGGCATCGTGAGCACCTTCCACGAGTTCGGCGCCTCCATCGGAGCCGCCGTCGTATCGAGCGTCGCGGCAGCGAGCCTGGCCGGGACCACCTTGACCGGCTTCACCCACGGGTTCACCGTGGCGGCGGTCGCGGCGGCGGTCGGCGCCGTCGCCGCCGCGCTGATGACCCCAGGCCGCTCAAGCGGGCAGGCCCAGGACATCTCCTAACCCCGCCCTGAGCAAGTCACGGTGCGGGGAATGAGCCCGGCCAAGTTGTGACCTGACCTCGGCCCCCTGCGGCGGCACGACTTGTCCTGCGGCGCTAGGCCGCAGGACAAGTCGTCGGTCCCTCCCGCGCGCGTGTGGACCGTAGGCGGGAGGCTTGGGCGTAGGACAGAGGCCCGAGCCGTTACAGGCGGGCCAGGATCTCCTTCATCTCCTCGACCTCGCGTTGCTGGCTGGTGGCGATCTGCTGGGCCAGTGCCTTGGCCGCGGGATCGGCGCCGTCACGGATCTCCTGCCGGGCCATGCTGATCGCACCCTCGTGGTGCGCGATCATCCCGGTGAGAAACCGCCGGTCGAAGTCCTTGCCGGAAGCAGCCTCGAGCGCCGCCATCTCCTGCGAGCTCAGCAGGCCGGGCATGTCTCCGTGCTCCATCCCGTCGTGGCCGGCGGTGGGTGTCGTGGTGGGTGCGCCCCAGGTGCGCAGCCATCCGGTCATGGCGGTGATCTCGGGCTCCTGGGCGGCCCGGATGGTTGCGGCGAGCTTCTTGACGTGGGCATCGCCCGCCCGGGTGGCGGCCAGCTCGGCCATGTCGACGGCCTGACGGTGGTGCGGGATCATCATCTGCGCGAACATCACGTCAGCGTCATTGAATGCGACCGGTGTGCGCGAGCCGCTCGGCGCGCTGGTCGCGGCGGTATGGCTGGAGGCCATGTCGGGGTGCCGGCCGGTGGCCGTCTCGGTGGTGGAGCCGCAGCCGGCCAGGATCCCGGCGGCGAGCGCGGTGATGGCGGCCAGCGCGGCGCGGCGCATCACGAGGGAAGACATCATGGGTGGGGCCTTTCGGTGTCAGGAAACAGGTGCGCGACAGAACACGGGACGAACGGGGCGTGCGGCCGAAACCGGCTTCGCCTGCCGCCCGGCGGTGTTCTAGATGCGCATCACCGACACCTGGGCCAGCGTCAGACCGGCCGGCGGTGCCCTGGCGGCCAGCCGGGACGAGCGTGGCCAGCAGCCAGGTCTCGGCCGGTCGAGGTGTATCGCCGGCAGCAGGACCGGCAGCAGTGCGGCGCCGGTACTGCCGAGCACGGCCAGGCACACGTTCCAGCCCTCGTGCTGACCGCCCCCGCCGGCCACCCTCTCCACGGCGCTCGCGTGCCGACAGCCCTGGGCCGGACACGAGCCGGCAGCGAAGCCTGCCAAGGATGCGACATCCGTGCTGCCCATCGGGTCATAGCCGGCCATTTGCGCCGGGAGGGCCGGGAGGGCCGGGGCGTGAGGATGCGCGGCGATCGCGAGGGGAGCGTGCGCGCCGTGGAGATGGCCGAAGCTGTGCATCGCCACCACGCCGAACAGGGTGCAGGCCAGCAGCATCAGCCGGGCTACCTGCCCGGCCGGCGTTTCCCGCCCGCTTCCCATACCCCCCTACCGTAGCCGATCCCGTCCCCGCCCCTTCACGGCACCAGGCAGCTCCCGCCACAGCCGGTCGCACGTTCCGCCGCCGCAGTTCCTCCGGTCTTTGAGCTTCGCCGCGCAGGCGCCGTGCTGGGGCGATGCAACCCCCGCCATCAGCAACACTTGCCATATACCCCTATGGGGTATATTTTCGGCGTCAGCGACCTTCGCCCCATATCGTCAAGGAGTGTCCGATGGCCGAGCAGAATCCCCCCACGCCGAGCGACCACGCCGGGCATGAGACCCGCGAGCACACCGCACACGCCGGTCAAGCCGGCCATCCGGACCAGGGAACGCGTCAGGGGCACACGAGCAAGGCGTCATGGTCGACAGCCGTCTCCGCCACGTTGCACTGCCTGACCGGGTGCGCCATCGGCGAGGTGCTGGGTCTGGTGATCGCGACCTGGCTCGGCTGGAGCACCACTCCCTCCATCGTTCTGGCCGTGGTGCTGGCCTTCTTCTTCGGCTACCTGCTCACCTTGCTGCCGCTGCGCCGGGCCGGCGTGAACTGGCGCACCGCGATCAAGCTGGCGCTGGCCGCCGACACCGTGTCGATCCTCGTCATGGAGATCGTGGACAACGGCGTGATGCTCGCCATTCCCGGCGCCATGGACGCCACGCTGACCTCCGGCCTGTTCTGGGGCGCTCTGGCCTTCGCACTGCTGGTGGCCTTCCTGGTCACCACCCCAATCAACAAGTGGATCATCGGCCGGGGCAAAGGTCACGCGGTGGTCCACGCCTATCACCACTGAATCCCCATTCCCGGCGGCGCTCGACGGCCTCCACCGGGGGTCGGCCCTCGCGGTCCCCACATGCGCCCGATCGTGCGGATGACGATGGCCTTTGACGAGCCGCGCACCTGGAAGCCGAGATCGCGATAGGCGCTGATCTGGGCCAACCAGCTCGGCGGCGAGGGCCCACTTTTCCTCGACGTGATCACGCGTCGCCGCCCTCGGCGCGGCCTGGCAGGCGGTGCATGCTGGAGCCGGCTGGGCCGTTGGGCCATGCTGCGCCACCGCGCCCAGGGCGAGCCGCTTGCCCACATCCTCCCCATTTGGCAGCAGGTGCTGCCGGAGGATCAGGCCGCGCCGGTCCTCCGCCGTGAGCAGATCCGCCTATTCGGCATCAGATAGGAAATTTGTGGTGACCCTCGCGCGCCCTTCGTACTGCCACGTACGGCCGACGACCAGCGGCTCAAGAACGCGAGGCCGGCTGTTCGAAGAGAGCGGATGAGGCGAGGGCAGAGCAGGAGCCTCGCCTGGCAGACCATCTCCACAGCCAGACGAGCGTGGGCGCTCACGCCGCAAGACCTTCCCGCCCGACCTGGCGACCTACGGCCCGGCTCCAGCGTTGAGCGATTGGCGTCCGGTCATAGACATATGTCAATATGGATGAGGACTTCGACAATCATCTATATCAGGGGGCACGCGTGGAGCCGCTGCAGATCCTGGATTGCAGCCCACCGCTGGTACGCGAGCAACTGGACGCCGACAAGGCCGCCGACCTCGCTCGCGTGTTCAAAGCTCTGGGGGACCCGGTACGGCTGCGCATCCTGTCGATCGTGGCGAGCCACGCGGGCGGCGAAGCCTGCGTCTGTGACATCACCGACGCCTTCGACCTGACCCAGCCGACGATCAGCCATCATCTCAAGGTGCTCAGGGACGTCGGGCTGCTCACCCATGAGCGCCGCGGTTCCTGGGTCTACTACCAACTCGTCCCGGAGAACCTGGCCCAACTGTCGGCCTTGCTGGACATCCCCGCCACGGTCTGACGCCCACCACTTCCAGGGAAGAACGCGATGTCTTCGAATGCTGCCCGCACTCAGGCGCCCGCGCAGGGCATGACGACGGCCGTGGTCGGCCGCCTATCGGTTCTGGACCGGTTCCTGCCGGTGTGGATCGGCGCCGCGATGGCGGCCGGCCTGCTGCTGGGCCGGTTCGTTCCAGGCCTGAACACCGCGTTGGAGGCGGTGAAGATCGGCGAAATCTCGCTGCCCATCGCGCTCGGCCTGCTGCTGATGATGTACCCGGTGCTGGCCAAGGTCCGCTACGACCGGCTCGACACCGTCACCGGCGACCGCCGGATGCTGATCTCATCGCTCCTGCTGAACTGGATCGCCGGCCCCGCTCTGATGTTCGCGCTGGCCTGGATCTTCCTTCCCGACCTCCCCGAGTACCGCACCGGCCTGATCATCGTGGGGCTCGCCCGCTGCATCGCCATGGTGCTCATCTGGAACGACCTGGCCTGTGGCGACCGCGAATCGGCGGCCGTGCTCGTAGCGATCAACTCTGTCTTCCAGGTGGTCGCGTTCGGCGCGCTGGGCTGGTTCTACCTGAAGGTTCTGCCCGGCTGGCTCGGCCTTTCACAGGCCGCTCTCGACGTGTCGATGTGGGACATCGCCCAGTATGTGCTCATCTTCCTGGGCATCCCGCTGCTGGCGGGATACATCTCGCGCACCTGGGGCGAGCGCGCCAAGGGAAGGGTCTGGTACGAGCAGCGCTTCCTGCCGCGCATCGGCCCGATCGCCCTGTACGGGCTGCTGTTCACCATCGTCATCCTCTTCGCGCTCCAGGGCCACACGATCAGCGAGCGGCCCCTGGACGTGGCCCGCATCGCGATCCCCTTGCTGGCCTACTTCTTCGTGATGTGGGGCGGCTCTTTCCTGGCCGGACGCGCGATCGGTATGTCCTATGAGCGAACCACCACGCTGGCCTTCACCGCCGCCGGCAACAACTTCGAGCTCGCCATAGCCGTGGCCGTCGGCGTCTTCGGCGTCACCTCCGGCCAGGCCCTGGCAGGAGTCGTCGGCCCGCTCATCGAGGTTCCCGTCCTGGTCGCCCTGGTCTACGTCAGCCTGGCCGGCCGCCGCCTGTTCACCACCACTTCCAAGGAGCAGATCTCGTGACTGACAAGCCCAGCGTGCTGTTCGTGTGCGTACACAACGCCGGACGCTCCCAGATGGCCGCCGGATGGCTCACCCACCTGGCCGGTGACCGCGTCGAGGTGCGCTCCGCCGGATCGGCCCCCGCCGACCAGGTCAACCCGGTCGCCGTCGAGGCGATGCGCGAGGTGGGCATCGACATCACCGCCGAGCAGCCCAAGATCCTCACCGTCGATGCCGTCGAGGCCTCCGACGTGGTGATCACGATGGGTTGCGGGGACGCCTGCCCGATCTTCCCCGGCAAGCGGTACGAGGACTGGAAGCTCGACGACCCCGCCGGGCGGGGCATCGAGTCGGTCCGCGTGATCCGCGACCAGATCCGTACCCGCATCGACAAGCTCATCGGCGAGCTGACTGGCTGACGAAGCCAGGACGAGCAGCGCCATACGGAGCTCATGGGACGTTCTGCCGCATGCGGCCCGCCATCGGTTGACGCAGGCATGACCCGGATCTCATCGGGCCACTGATGATGAGGACCAGGTCGGCGGTCAAAGCCGCTTCGGGCACGCGGATGTGGCGGGCAGGGGGCGTGGTCAGCCCGGCAGACGTTCGAGGTCATAGCACCACAACTCGAACCGGGCGTCGGCACGTCGCACCTTGATGCCGAGAGCCTCGGCTGAGGCGCGCCGGGCGGTGAGCAGTCGCCAGCCGGCGCGAGTGAAACGGTGCCGGACTTCCTCCACCGTGAGGCCGGCGTACATGGGGGCGGCCTTCGGAGGGCGGCTGAATCCGTACAGCAGCAGCCTCGCATGGGTGGCCAGGTAGACGGTGTCGGTGCCGGTCCCGCAACCGAGGTCCAGAGCCATCCCGGGCAGCAACGGTCCGGGTCGGTTGACGAGCGTGATCAGGTCGGCGGGCGGGGCGGGCCGCTGCCACACTGTCAGCCCCAGGCGGTAGGCGAGGCGATAGACCAGGCGGTACCAGCGAAGGCGAGACCGCGGCAGTGGACGGGTGATCACGATGCGCTCCGGCCGGTGGAGAGCCGGCGCCGGATGGAGTGCGCTATCACCGGGAGGCCGACCAGGCTCGGAGCGATCCACCACGCCCAGGCAGGCAACCGGTCCCATCCCGGCAGGTGCCGACCGTTGTCGACGTAGAAGCCGGTCAGCAGCACGATGTAGGAGCCGCCCATGCCTGCGATGTGCAGATAAGGTTGCCGACGCCGCCGGTTCAGGTGACCGGTCAGAGCCAGTGCGGCGGCGAGCACGCCGATGGCGAAGAGATGCGCGTTGTGGCTCCAGCGAATCGCCGACATGACCGCCATCGAGGCGAACATCACGCCCAGGCACCACAAGTAGAGCCGGCCGAAGCAGCGGTGCCGGGCCGCTCCTTTGCGGGACAACGCCGCACCGGCTCCGCAGAAGACCGAGGCCAGGCCGGCCGCGACGTGGACGGCCAGCACGGCGAGGAAGAACGGACCGGCGTTCGGCACGGGTATGCCGGCGATCTCCATCTCGTCCACCACACACCTCCATACGTAGCATTGCTACGCATAACGACGCTACTCGGATGGTTGTCTCGGCGGAAGCCCCGATATAGCGTTACTACCTATGCGGGCAGAAGCGCTCAAGGGACACCTGGACGGCCTGCTGCTCGCGACGCTGGAGAACGGGCCGCGGCACGGGTACGCCGTCAAGGAAGCCCTGTGCGAGGCCACCGACGGCCGGATCGACCTGCCCACGGGCACCGTCTATCCGGCGCTGCACCGCCTGGAGCGGGCCGGGCTGATCACGGGGATCTGGTCGGTGGTCGGAGGGCGGCGCCGCCGCACCTACCAGCTCACTCAAGCCGGGCATTCCGCCCTGAGCCGGGAGCGGACCGGGTGGCAGGAGTTCGCCACCGCGGTCACCGCGGGCCTGGGAACGCGGCCATGGCCGGCCACGAGCTGATCGACGCCCAGCTCGCCGCCCTGGCCCGGCACCTTCCGGCCGAGGCGGTGGAGGAACTGTCCGACGGGCTTCACGAAGCCTACGACGCGTACCTCACCGAACTCGGCGATCCTGATGCCGCAGCCCGCGCGGCGATCAGCGAATTCGGCGATGCGGAGACGGTCACCGCGGCCTTCGTGCGCGGCTCGCCCTGGCGGCGGCCGGCTGTGGCGCTGCTGGCCACCGGTCCGTTCATGGCCCTGCTGTGGGGACCTGCTCTGGTGTCCGCACAGGTGTGGACCTGGCCGATCGCGCCGTCCTTGCGGATCGCCTACGGTCTCGCGCTCGCCGCGACCGCGCTCACCCTGCTCGCCGTCGTCAGGGAGAGGCGGGCCTACCGCCGCATCAGGACCATGACGCTGTCGGCCGCCGCCGCCCTGATCCTGCTGGACACGGGCATGCTCGCGACCGTCGCCGCTCACCTGCCGCCGGTTCCGCCCTGGCCGCTCGCGTTGGCGGTGCCCGCCAGCCTGCTCCGGATCGTCCTCTCCCTTCGTGCCTTGCCGCCGCTCATGCGGTGCCGGTGACGAACCGATCCTCATCCGACAGCGCGTTCACCCCGGCCGCGGCGCTGTCGAGGGCGGCAGCCGCTGCGGGCAGACGCCCGGGCGGCCTCGCAGCCGGGCAGGCCGGCGTCGCGGAGCGCCTTGAGATGGTGGCTGATCGTCGGCTCGGCCACGTCGAAGGCCTCGGCGAGCGCGTGCACTCGGGCGCTGCTGCGTCCGGGGGCACCGGGCAGCCGGGCGGTCAGCAGCAGCACATCCGGTCGCTCGGCGCCGATGCGCAGCAGCGCCTCGGCGCCGTTGTCGCAGAGCGTCACCGCCACCCCGTGCGTGAACAGCTCGCTCCGAAGCGTCCGGTGATGTAGCCCTCGGTTCGCTTGTCGGCGGGGTTGCTGAAGATACTTGCGGTGTTGTCGAACTCGACGAGGCGCCCGTGCCGTACGCCCTTGTCGTCGGCCTCGGCGGTGAAGAAGGCGGTGCGCTCGGAGACGCGGGCGGCCTGCTGCATGTTCAGGGCCGCGGTTGCACGAACAACCCGGGGACGAGCCGCACTTCGTGGCCAGGCAGCTGCCGGGGTAGCGGGTAGTGCCACCCCGGCGGCGGGCTCACTTGGCGGCGAAGGCCAGCAGTGCCTCGTTGACCTCATCGGCGTGCGTCCACAGCAGGCCGTGCGGGGCACCCTCGACTTCGACGTAGTGCGCCTCCGGGAACGCCTCGTGGAAACGACGCCCGGTGGCGTCGATCGGGAGGATGTTGTCCCTGGTGCCGTGCAGGATGAGTGACGGCTTTCCGGCCGCGCGCACCGCCGCGACGTCCTGGCGGAAGTCCTCGATCCACGCCGCCACCACCGCGTACGCGGCGACCGGGGCGGAGGTCGTGGCGGTGTTCCAGTTGGCTGCGACGACCTCCTGGCTGATCCTCGTGCCGAGATTCTCATCCAGGTTGTAGAAGTCCTTGTAGAACTGCGTGAACCAGGCGTATCGGTCGGCGCGGGCAGTGGCGACGATGCCGTCGAACACCGACTGCGGTACTCCGGCGGGGTTGTCGTCCGCCTTCACCAGGTACGGCTCCAGCGACGCCAGGAAGGCCAGCTTGGCGACGCGCTCGTGGCCGTGGTTCTTGACGTAGCGGGCGAGTTCGCCGGTGCCCATGGAGAACCCGACGAGAATGACCTCGCGCAGGTCGAGCGTCTCCAGCAGCGTGTTCAGGTCGGCTGCGAAGGTGTCGTAGTCGTACCCGCTCCCGGCCTTGCTCGACTGGCCGAAGCCGCGGCGGTCGTAGGTGATCACCCGGTAGCCGGCGGCGAGCAGCTCGCGCGTCTGACGCTCCCAGCTGTGCCCGCTCAGGGGGTAGCCGTGGATGAGGACGACCGGCTGACCGGATCCCTGGTCCTCGTAGTACAGCTCGACATCGGTGCTGTTCTCGGTGCCTACCTTGATGTGGCCCATGAGAAATCTCCCTCCCATCCGCTAGAGAACGGTCGTTCTCCGCGATGTCCACTACAGTAGAGAACGCTGGTTCTCTGCGCAACTGGAGCTCTCGTGATCGATGAGGAAACAGCACGCGACCAGGTCGTCTCCACCGCCGACCGGTTGTTCTACGCCCACGGCGTCCAGGCCGTCGGCATGGACGCCGTCCGCACCGAGGCGGGTGTCTCGCTAAAGCGCATCTACGCCCTGTTTCCCTCCAAGGACGACCTCGTCCTGGCAGTGCTCCGCCACCGGACCGAGCAGTGGGACACCGGCGTGGCCCGCGCCCTCGCCGCCGCCCGCACGCCGCGCGACCGGATGCTGGCCGTCTTCGACTTTCTGGCGGAATGGTTCCGCGAGGACGACTTCCGGGGCTGCGCCTTCATCAACTTCTTCGGCGAGCTGGCCGGTGGCAGCAGCCGGGTCGCCGAGGCGGTCCGGGAGCAGAAGACCTCTTTCCAGCGCCATGTCGCCGACATGGTCCGCGAGGCGGGTGGTCCCGGCTACCTCGCCCCGCAGCTGGTCCTGCTCGCCGAAGGCGCCCAGACCACGGCCGCCATCACCGGGGACCCCGCCACGGCTGCAAACGCCCGCGCCGCCGCCGAGACCCTCATCGGGGCCGCCTTCAGTCCTGCCAGCGGATTCTGACCAGCCTTCCCTGCCCAGCGCGAACGAAGAAAAGGACATCCACTCGCGCAACGCCCACTTAGGAAATGAATTCATTCCATACAGGTACGGGAATCCCGTCCTCACGGGCTCGCTGATCTTCATCGAGCGGGTAGAACTCACGGGTGACGTAATCAGCGACGTCTGCGCCGTAACAGATGATGTCCGCCCACCATACAGAGTTGCAGTTGCGGACTACGGCGCAGTAAATCGACGTCGGCAGGGGCTTTCTTTCGTCCTCGTAGCAGGAAGGAATCAGCACCGCGCGGACTTCGGCCAGCATGGCGGGCAGTGCCGGATAGTCAGTCTCGTCGACAGTCAGGCTGGTGATGTGCCCCTGAGGGTTCTGCCAGACGATCTCAACGAGGCCGTCGTCGGGGAGGCCGGCAAGGGCTGCTTCCACGTCTGTCGATAGGTCGGGCCAAATCAGCAGCCTGGCCCGCGGGGCGAGTCGGCTCCGTATCGGGGCAACCCCATCAAGGGTGATGCGGTGCCGGCGTGAGGCATTGGAGAGACAGCCCTCCTCAAGCGACACCGCGCCTCGCCTGCCGATGAGAGCATCCAGCTTGGCCCAGAATGGGTCATGAACGGGCGTCGCCGTAGAGAATCGTCTTCATCGAGTTACGGGTCATATGGTGACTGGTCGATCGGTTTATCCGCGATCCTCTTCGGAGCCGGGTGCGTAGGTTCGAATCCTACAGGGGCACTCGATCTTGGTCAGTAGTCCCGGCTGCTGACCAGCACAAACATCACAGGAACGGACGGGCCTCCAGTCTCACGGAGCCCGCCCGGCACCATGAGCTCGGGCGCTGACACCAGCGAAGCGATACGACTACCTCCACACCGCCGGTGCCGGCATCTGCCCGCGCACCGGCCGGGTCGAAATCCCGGCAATCCCCGTCGCGTCGCCTGCTCTCAGCTCCCATCCGCCGTCTAACCTGCGGAAACAGCAGCACAGGAACGGGAGGAACATCATGGGCCTTGTCATCGTCAACCGCGCCGGCTGGAACGCACGCCCACCGAGAGATCCGGACGAAGTGGAGCACGTCGCGCTGTCCGCGCGCACCGAGTTCGTCGTGCACCACACCGAGACCCCGACCACGCGCTCGCCGCGATCCATCCAGGACGGGCACATGGACGAACGGGGATGGAACGACATCGGCTACAACTTCCTGGTTCGCGACGACGGCACCGTGTACGAGGGCCGCGGCTGGCTCGTACGCGGAGCCCACGCCAAGGACCACAACATCACCGGGCTCGGCTGCGCCTACATCGGCATGAACGCGCCGACCGAAGCGGCCAAAGAGTCGATCCGCGCCCTGTACGACGAGGCCTGCGCCAAGACCGGCCACACGCTCAGCCAGCTCGGCCACAGCCAGGTCGGCGACACCGACTGTCCCGGCACGAAGCTCCTGGCCTGGGTGGAATCCGGCATGCTGGTCGCCCGCGACCAGGTGTGACCCCGGCGAGAGACGTTCGAAAACGGCCTGGTGGCCGCCGTAGCAGGGCGGGGCCGGGTGCCCGACGAGCAGCGGCGGCCCCCGCGGTAGGCGTCCGGCTGCCGGCGAAGGCCGCGAGCGGATTGGCCGCACAGCATGAATCCGCCGAAGCGGCGCGTCTTCTCGTTCGTGCCGAGGCAATGCTCGGGCCCAGCCTCGACGTACTGGGACAGCGCGTGTCGCGAGCGATGCTGGTTGTACCGGTGAGAAGGAGGCTGACCCGGCAATCCGCCCGACGATCCCAGAACAGGAGAGGCTCAAATGCCACGGTAGGCATGAATACTCACGAGCGCATCGGCTTTGACGCCCTGCCTTTCAATAGCCTTTTCACCTCAGGTCCACATAACTCATCCTCTCATTCTTCTTCGTTTGATATCAGATATCGCCGGTTTAGTGATTACCGAGAGTTTTATTTCATCGATGGTGCAGACCCCAGGGGTCAGGCGAATCGTCCGTCGTGTCCGGCCTGACTGCATGATCCTTTTCTTGTGGCCGCTCCGGCCGGGACGTCGAGCGCCTCGGTCAGTGTCCGGTAGGCGATCTTCAACCCCACCACTTACCACGCCCGGGCCCAGGAAGGGGGCGGCGTCGGGGCAGGGGTCAGGTCGCGCAGATCGTGGGACCACGTCTCCGCCCACGTACCCGACCGCCGCTCAACGATCTTGACGGAGCCTTCACGAGTGGCCATGAGCAACCGCCCCTCGCTGTCCCAATCGGCCCAGGCCGCCTCGGGCAGGGGCGTAAGGTTGCCGTCGTCCTCTTCGCGCAGGTAGCTGACCTGTACGCCCTCGATCCCGTGCCCCTGGAAATCGGTCCCGGTGTGGGCCAGCACCAGTGCGCGCTCGCCGCCGGGCTGGACACGTCCGATAAGTACGGCTTCGCGTAACGCGGGCGGCAGCCGCTCCGTCCGGCCTTCGAGGGGACGCCAGCCGCGTTTGTACTCGTTCTGGAGATCTCGATAGGTCCAGTCGAGGGTGAGGTCCTCGACCGTCGCACTGTAGGGATAGCGGCCGTGAAAGGGCTGTTCGTCGATGGAAGCGGAGATCTTCAGGCTGTTGTCCGCCGCGAACTCGCATCCGCCGGTCCAGGTGCCGCTGGCGTGCCAGGCCACGAGCGCGGTCAGCCACGGCGTCTTCGAGACGGCGAAGTAGGTGTCCCATGGGTGCTGCCCGTGCCCGAGCGCGAAGTACCCGAGCAGCTTCCCGTCGGGCGACAGGTCGCATCGGCGCGGGTAGAGCGTGCCCCGAAGCCACGCGCCGGAGCTCACCTCACGGGCCCGCAGGTCCCATTCGAGCAGGTGCCACCAGCCGGAGGGGCCGCGGCGCATGATCAGCGCCGCTGGTGCCGCGGTGGCGACGAGTACGTAGAGGCGACAGGGCGGAGCGGAGATGGTCATCGGCCGGCTCCCTTGAGATCATGACCGGTGTTCGTGGCCCGGCGTGACCGGCCCGGGCTACGAATCCGGCCCCGACCAGCTCGTGGTCGTCGACGACCACGACGTGCGGGGGCGTTGTCATGGGCTCACCCGTTCGGTTGCCGCCGGCAGTGTGGCGTGGACGCGGAAGCCGCCGTCCCGGCGTGGGCCGGCCTTCGGCTTCCCGTCGAAGAGTGCCACGCGTTCACCCGTTCCGACCAGACCGAATCCGTCGCCGGTGGTGGGCGTGCCCGGTCAGTCGAGGACCACGACCATCTTGCCGCCGGCCTGGTTGGCCTCCATCACCCGATGTGCCTCGGGGACCTCTTCGAAGCGGAATACGCGCGACGGCTCGACCCTGAGCCGGCCCGCCGCCACCTGCTCGGCGATCTGCTGCAGGGGAACGTCGGACAGCGGGAAGCCGGGAGTGCCGAAGACGAAACTGGCGAAGAAGGTGAGGTAGACGCCGCTCGCCATCTGGGCCAGCGGATTGAAGTCGGCGATGGGATCCAGCCCGCCCAGCCAACCGGCCAGGCAAGCACGACCGCCGCGCCGTAGCATCGCCAAGGAGTCCAGGATGGTGCTGTTGCCCACCAAGTCGAGTACCGCGTCGAGCTGCTTGGCCTCGCCGATTCGCCGGGACAGCTCGGGCTCCTCCCGTTCGGCGCGCCGCGCACCGAGTTCCTCCAGCATGGGGAAGCGTTCCGGGTTGCGACTGGTGGCGATGACGTGGGCACCAGCGTTGACAGCCAGCTTGACAGCGGCCTGACCGAAAGAGGAGGTCGCCCCGCGAACGAGCAACGACTGCCCGTCAGCGATCTCCAGATTGCGGAACAGACAGGTCCAAGCCGTCGCATAAGTCTCCGGGATGGCCGCGAGCACCTCCCATGGCAGGTCGGACTCGATCAGCGCCACATTCGAGGCCGGCGCCCGGGTGTACTCGGCGTAACTGCCGTTGATGGTACGTCCGAGACCGCCCATCAACGCCGCGACCTTGGCGCCCGCCGGGAACTCGCCGCCGGGGCAGGCCTTGACCAGTCCGACGCACTCGATGCCACTCACCTTCGCGGCCTCGGCCCACTCGCCCCGGCGCATGTGCATCTCGGCATGATTGACACCGAACCCCTTGATCTCGATGACGACCTGACCGGCGACGGGCTCAGGATCGGGCAGCTCGGTGTAGACCAGGCAGTCAGGACCGCCGAACCTCTCGATGACGATGGCGCGCATCACGACTCTCCCCACGTCGTACGGCATCCGCACCCCACCGCGGCACCGCCACAGTGGCGTGGGCACCGGGAAAGGCGATTCTCGTTCCCGGGGACCTCGAAAGGGTGCTGCCCTCTCACGCCACACCCACGCTCTGACCAGTGAGTTCAGCCTCGGAGGAAGAAATCAGTTCGTGGAACCAGAGCGGCTCTCGCGCTCGACAAGGTGCGGTTCGGTGGCGGATACGGGAGTCTCCGTGATCGAGGCGCCCCGATTCTCAAGGGGAGTCCATGTTCAGGTCGCGAGCCTCCGATGGGACGCCGTCTCGCGACCGTGCCCGGTTGCTGCGGCGGTCGGTGGCACGGGTCGTGGTGGTCGTGGCACTGGTCGTCCCGTACGCGGCGGCCGGGCCGGCCTCGCATACCGCGCCCAACTCCATCTGCCGCATGGGGCCGGCGGCCTGGGGTGACAACGCGCAGGGGCAGTTCGGCCCCGGCGGCACCCAGACGGCGCACACCGCGGCTCGCATGCCCGCGACCACCGTGTTCAGCCAGGTTTCGGCCGGGGGCTCCCACACCATCGCTCTTGCCAAGGACGGCACCGTCTGGGCCTGGGGTGCCAGCTACTACGGCGCTTTTGGGCAACGGCACCACCGCCCCGAGCCTCGTACCGGCCCAGGTGCCGGGGCTGTCGGGTGTCGTCGATGTCGCCGCCTCCAGGCACGCCGGGATGGCGTTGCGCGGCGAGGGCTGGGTGGTGGTCTGGGGGCACGACTTCAACCAGTTGTCCGGCGAGGGCCCGATCAGTGCCACGTCGCTGGAGTTGTTCAGGATTCCCGGGCTGCGGGAGATCGGCGCCGGGCTGGACAACGGCGCGGGGCTGCAGGACAACGGGCGGGTGCGGGCGTGGGGTGGCAACTCGTCGGGAAGCGTGGGCACCGGATCGCTCGCCCAAGCCAACCCCGATCCTGCGCCGGTCATCGGAGTGGTCAACGCCTCCTACGTCGGTTCGGGGCCGACTGCTGATCACGCGGTGGTGGTGCAGCCGGTGCTCACCGACTTCTCTCTGACGCTGGATCCTGGTGCCGGATCGGTCGCTTCGGGCGGATCGTTGAGGCCGTGCTCTCCCTCACCCCGTTGAACGGCTTCAGCGCCACCGCCGCCCTGAGCGTCACCGGCCTGCCGCCCGCACGGATCACCATCAAGCCCTCCGCCACACAAGTGCGCGCGGACAAGGCCGTCACCGTCACCGTGCGCGCCGCGTCCACTCTGCCGCCGGGCGTCCACGCCTTCGCGATCAGCGGGGCGGTGGGCTCGACCGTCAGGTCCGTGCCCTTCTCCCTCACCGTCACGCTCCCGCCCTGACCAAAGCGCTCGGTTACCCGATCCGGGCGCGCAGCACCAGGTCGTGCAGCGCCGCCTCGGTGGTGGCTCGCTCGGGCAGGGCCGAAGCCTCCCGGGCCTCCTCCAGGGTCTCGGTCATGCGTTTCACGCCCGCCTCGATGTCCCCCTTCGAGGCGAGGTCGCCTGGCAGGGCGCCGTGCTCGGCGGCCTGCTTGGCGGCGACGAGTTCGGGCAGGTACGCGGGGCCGTACGGGTACAACCGCGTCAGATCGGCCTGGAGTTCTCCCGTGCGCATGAGGTGCGTGCCCGTGGCCAGCACCCGGAAGGTGTAGAGCAGCGGCTTCAGCTCCCCCGTCTTCTCGAACAACCGCCACTGCGTACGGGAGAACCCCAGGTAATGGTGGGCGTGGTGCCGCGTCAGGCAGCCGGGCGCCAGCGCGGCCAACTCCTCGTGCGTCGGTGCGGACGTCACCACCAGCGGCGACAGCAGTTGCTCCAGTACGTAGCCGTTGCGGCCGAGCAGCAGCCGGCAGAACTTGGCGACGTCGTGCGTGACCAGGTCCACTTCCGTGCCGTCGCGCGTCCACATCCGCGACAGCGTCTCGGGCCCGTGGCGCAGCCCCGCGACCTCCTCGACCGGCAGCACGTGCACCCCGCGCAGGTCCACGTCCGAGTCCACCGAGGGGAACCCGTACAGGTGCGCGCCACTCACCGTCGCGAACATCACGGGGTACGGCTGCTCGGCCGGAATCTCCGCCAGCCACCCAGGCAGATCCACCATTTCTCCCTTCGTCCGCCGATCAGGAGATTCTCCACCTTTCTGATCAGACCGCGCGGACGGTCGCCCTTGCTGCCGCGTTCACGTGCCGATCAACCGAGCCGGCGCAGAGTTCCTCCATTCACTTGGAGGAGAACATGGCGGCGGCGGACATCGAGCCGGCACAGGAGCAGTTCCAGCGGATCGCGTTCTCTTGAAGGTCAGGGGGATGTCAGTCATGAGACGCCGCCGTGCGAAACACGTACCGTCCTTCGTCGAAGTCCAGCGTCCACGCGTACGCCTTGAGGAAGGCGTGTGTCAGCACGCCGTCGACGCGCACGCCGCCGAAGGAGCGCCACGGCGTCGCCCGGGAGCTCGCGACGGCCACGAGCGGGGCCTGGTGGGTGAGCGGGCCGAGTGACACCGGCTCGGGGCTGTCGAAGTGCGGGCGGGTGGTCAGGAGGCGCGGGACGCCCCAGGCGCGGTAGCGGCGGGACGTGGCCAGCAGGCCGGCCTGACGTGGGGGATCCACGGCGTCGTCCACGTGGACCAGGCCCGAGTCGATGAAGAAGGTGAGGTCGTCGCGCGGGCCGAAGCCGCCGCGCGCGAACATGTAGTGATCCGCCCAGAGGTGGAAGGCGAGCTCCGCCGCCACGGGGCTGTCCGCGAGGAGGCGGGAGTGTTCGGCGGCGGCGTCGGGGTGGCGTCTCGGGGAGAGGATGAGGCGGTGGCGGGGTTGGTCGAAGGTGGACAGGAACTGTTCCAGCACGTTGGTGCCGATGATCACCAGATCCTGGGGGCCGACGAGGGTGGAGAGCACCTGGACCGGCACATTCGTCAGCGACGCGGAGCCCAGGCGCAGCTCGGCGATGGTGCCGTGACGGAGCTCGGTGCGATGTGCTCCGTGGGAGTCGGTGCCGCTCATGGTGGTCACCACGCCTGTCTCCGCGGCGCGGCGTGGTCCCATGACGACGAAGGGGGCGCCGGTGTCGAGATGCGCCCGTACGTCCACGCCGTCGACGGTCGCCGCCACGGCCGGGAGGTAGGGCGCGAGCTCGTGGTCGGCGAACGGAAGCGTGGTGGCGCCGTCGAGTCGTACCCCCAGCGGGCGTCGCAGTCTCGAATCGAGCAGGCGCAGTGTCTGCTCGACGGCCCGTGGCCGGGTGTCATGGCGCCGGCGTACGTGCTCGACCGCCCGGTCGGGGCGGCCCAGGTGCAACCAGGCCGCGACGACCGGCTCGTCCAGCGCTCTCGGCGCGCGACCGGCCGCGGCGAGGGCGTCGTAGCAGGACAACGCCTTCTCGTACGACTGCCGCACGGAGTGGCAGAGGAAGAGCAGGTGGTCCCGGGAAGGACCGGAAAGGGTCTCGGCGTGACGTGCGCAGCCCGCCACGTCGCCCCTCGACCAGGCTCGCCAGGCCGGCCGTGAACGGGCGTCGAGCAAGCCGCCCAGCGCGCTTCTCATTCGGCTGACTCCTGGGGTGACTCGGTGGCGCCGAGATCCATGGCGACGGCGACGATCGTCAACAGCGGCACCACGGCGTGGGGCGCGATCGCGTACTCGCCGCGCCGGGGCTGGATGAGCAGGCCCGCGCTCTGCAGGTCCTTGAGGTGGTGGTACAGGTGGCCGGTGGACGTCTCGCCGAGCGTCTCCTGAAGCTCCCCGCGGGTCCGCGGTTCCTTGAGGAGGGCGGCGAGCAGGGCCAGGCGCGGCCCGCTGGCGAGGCGTTCGAACAGGGTCGCGGCCCGGGCCCAGTTCGCGCCGGCCACCTCGCCGGCCGCGTGCTCCATCGCCCACATGTAGTGGCGGTCCTCGAAGGTCACCGCACCGCCGTACATGACCGTGTCCGGGCGGGTCTCCCCTTCGGCCCTGGACCTGATCAGATCGACGAGGTCGAGCGGCGGTGCTTGGGTGGCGGCGGGGCGTGGTGGCGCGTCCGCGGGCGGCTCTTCCAGGCGGGCGACCCGGCGTTCGAGCTCCGCGACCCGGTCTTCGATCGGTCCCATGGGCATCCCTCGTTCCGAATATTCCGTATTTCCGGAATAACGGAACTATAGCGCCGCCGCCTGGATCAGGAGGTCAGGGCGGACAGGAAGGTGCGGGCGTCGGCGGGGGTGGCGCGGGTGAGTTCGCCGCCCATGCCGACCGCGACCGCCCCCGCCGCGATCCAGCCGGGCGCCGTACGCATGGTGACCCCGCCCGTCGGGACGAGGGGCGCGTGGGGCAGCGCCTGGAGGACGTCCCGCAGCGCCCCGGGCGAGCTCTGCGAAGCGGGGAAGAGTTTGACCAGGTCGGCGCCCTCTTCCAGGGCTGCCACGATCTCCGTGGGGGTGGACGCGCCCGCCACGACGGGCACGCCGTGGCGGTGCGCGGTCCTGATCACCTCGCGGCTCAGCGAGGGGCACACCAGGAAGCGGGCCCCGGCCTGGATCGCGGACAGCGCCTGGGAGGCGTCGAGGACCGTCCCCGCCCCCACGAGCACGTCTGACGGGACAGAGGCGCGCAGGGCGGTGACGGCGGGCAGTGCGTCCGGGGTGGTCAGCGAGATCTCGACGGCCGTCACGCCCGCCGCCGTGAGACGGGTGCCCGCCTCGACGGCGGCGGCCGGCGACGGCGCGCGGACGATGCCGATCACCCGCCGTTCCACGAGGCGGGCGGTCAGCGCCCAGCGGTGCTCAGCCACGGGACAGGACCTCGATCTCGTACACGCGGGCCACGTCGAGCGCGTTGCCCGAGGGATCGGAGATCGCCAGGCGCACCTGGCCGGCCGTCACCGAGGCCGGGACGCGGACGGTGCCCGCCGTGTTCCCGGTGATCGTGGCGACCCGCTGCCACCCGGACGCCGTGTGGGCCTCGACGGCGAAGTCGCGCAGCACGTCCGTAGCGGGGACGGGCGCCTTGCTGTAGCCGGAGCGGACCCGGATCTCGCTGATCGGGTACGCGCGGGTGAGGCTCACGGTGATCGTGGGCGCGGTGTCGCCCTCGGCGGAGATCCACCGGCTGTCGTCCGAGCACAGGCCGTCCACGGCCTTGCCGCCCTCGGTCCCCGCGCGCAGCACCGACGACACGGTCACGGAGGCGTTCAGCGCGACGTTCACTCCGTTGGCCTGCAGCCGGTCGGCGATCTCCGAGAACGGCCCGCCCGCGCCCGGCGCGCCGTCGCGCGGCACGGTGGCCCGCCACAGGGCGCCGATGACGGGGGCGGTGACGTAGAGGAGGTCGGTGCCGTTGGCGGAGCTCTGGGCGCGCAGCCGCTGGAGCCCCTGGCGGACGTCGCCGAGCGGGCTGAACGCCCACGGTCCGGTGCCGGACCGCTCGGCGCGCACGACCTGGCTGCGGACGCCGCCGCAGCCGCCCGCCTCGGCGACGAAGTAGATCCGGGTGACGACGCCGGCACGGGTGACACCGATCGTGGCCGAGTTGTCCACGGCGTGCTCGGCCCGCGCGAGTACGGTCTCGCGCCGCCACGCGGCGCCGTCCCAGCTCGCGTAGCGCACGTCGAAGCCGGTGAACGTGCTGCCCGAGCCCGCCGTCAGGTACCGGTAGGCGATGCCGGCGAGCCGGTCGCCCGACACGGCGAGCTTGGCGGTCTGGACGGCCCTGCTGGTCGAGGTGATCGTCTCGTCACCCTCGTACGGCTGGTAGACGACGCTGTTCCCGGCCCCCGGCGCGAGCGGCACGGTCAGGGCGGCCCCGGTGACGTCGCGCCAGGAGCCGTCGGCGGGGTCGAACACGGCGTACGAGCCGAGGTGCCGGTGCGTCGTCGAGGGCCACGGGCCCCACTCCCAGAGCACGTGCACCCGCCCGGCGGCGTCCACCTGCAGATCGTCGGGGTAGAAGGAGTGGTTGGTGCCGGAGGCGATGACGGCGACGCGGCTCCAGGCGTGCGTGGCGGTGTCGAAGCGGTACAGACGTCCGTCGCGCACGGCCGCCGCGTCCCGGTGCGCCCGGACCATCACGTACGCGTCGCCGTCCTTGCCGCGCGCGGTGACCGGGTACGTGAAGCCGAGCCCGGCGTCGGGCAGGGTGGCGGACGCCTCGCTCAGGGAGGTGACGTCGCCGGGCCTGGTGCCGCGGTAGTAGCGCCAGCCGTCCCCGTGCATGGAGACGAAGGCGTGGATGACGCCCTCGCCGTCGAGGACGATCGACGGCTGGTTGTGGCCGACGTCGTCCGCGTACGTGACGCAGGCGCCGGAGGCGGCGGGCAGGCAGCCGTCGCGCCAGGTGCCGTTCGCGGCGCGGGCGGCGATGTGCACCTCGTGGCTGCCCGCGGTGGCGGCGGGGGCGTTGTAGGCGAAGTAGTCGGTGCCGCCGAACGAGTCGAGCGGGCGCCACCAGCCGGACTGGTTGGAGGAGTCCACGGTGACGGGCGCCTGCTCGATGGAGGGCGCGGCGATCGTGGTGGGGGCCACGACGGCCGAGGCGGTGGCGGGCAGGGGGACGAGGGTGGCCGCGAGCAGCGCGGCGGCGGTGAGGATGACTGGACGGAGCACCGTTCCTCGTTTCATGGGAGGGGGGTGGAACGTGGTCTTCGCGTCATGGGGAGGGGCGCTACTTCTGCGTCCACAGGCTCTGAGTCAGGGACGGGGTACAGGACGGAGGCCCACTCTGCGCTTGGGTCGTTGCTCGAACCGGAACCCATCCTGCTCCTATTGCGATCGGCTTGCACTATGTGGGATGGTCACGCACATGGTGCAAATCCGTCAAGTGCGGAGTGTTTCGTGAGCGGGCGGGTCGACGTGGTGGGCTTCGGTGAGGCCATGGTGCTGCTGGAGGCGGACGATCTCGCGGGTGCGGAGCGCTTCGACGCCTCCGTCGCGGGCGCCGAGCTGAACGTGTGCACGGTGGTCGCCCGGCTCGGCCTGCGGGCGGCGTTCGCCTCGCGGGTCGGGGCGGACCCGTTCGGGACGCGGGTGCTGCGTGACGCGGCGGAGCGGGGCGTGGACACCGGGCTGGTGAGCACCGACCCCGGCCGTCCCACCGGCGTGTTCTTCAAGGAGATCAGGCCGGACGGCGGGCGGCGCGTCCACTACTACCGGGCCGGCTCGGCCGCCTCCGCCATGGACGTCGCCGACGCGGACGAGATCCTGGCCCGGCGACCCCGCGCCGTCGTCGTGTCCGGCCCGGCTGGTCACCGCCCTGTGCGAGCGGGCGGGGGACGCCTTGATCGTCCTCGACCCGAACCTGCGACCCGCCCTTCCGGTGCCCGCGCTCGCGCCGCTCCTGCCCAGGGTCGGGCTGCTGGTGCTCGGGCAGGACGAATCGCGGGTGCTGTTCGGCGAGAGCGACCCGGCGCGGGTGTTCGCCGCGGCCAGGGCCGCGGGGGTGGGCGAGGTGGTGCTCAAGGGCGGAGCCGAAGGCGCCTGGTACGCGGGGGACGCGGGGGAAACGGGGCCCGTGCACGTGCCGAGCACCGCACGCGAGGTGCGCGACCCCGTCGGCGCGGGCGACGCGTTCCTCGGCGGCTACCTGGCGGCCAGGCTGTCGGGCGCCGGGCCGGGCGCGGCCACCCGCCTCGGCGCCAAGCTGGCCGGCCGCGTCGTCGAGACCCCCGGCGACACGTCAGGACTCCCGGACCAGGACACCGCCCGCACCCTGCTCCGTCACACCCTCACGAGGGAGGAGGCGGTCAGGTGACGCTGCTCGCGGGTTTCCGCTGGACGCGTCGGTCGGGGACCGGGGAGCGGCCGGCGGCGTGGTCGGCGAAGGCGTCGGCGGCCGTGGCGGGGTCGCCGGCGCGCAGCAGCGCGACCAGGCGGCCGTGCTCGTCGGCCATCGCCCGCCAGTCGCCCTCGAACAGCGGGTCGGCGATGGCGCGCAGCGCGCGCAGGTTGGGCTCCAGCACCTCCCACATGCGGGTCAGGAACGGGTTGCCGGCGATCTGCACGACCCGGGTGTGGAAGGCGATGTCGACGTCGCGGAACCGGCCGACGTCGTTGGCCCGCCCGGCCTCGTGCAGCTCGGCGACCAGCGCGTCCAGCTCATCGAGCTGCTCGGCGGTGACGCACGCGGCGGCCAGGGTGGCGCCCAGCCGTTCGAGCGGCTCGCGGACCTGGCGGGCGTAGTCGGCGTCGCGGGTGGAGATCTCGACGACGAAGTGGCCGCGACGCGGCACGTGCATGAGCAGGCCCTCGCGGGCGAGCTGCTTGACGGCCTCGCGAACCGGCGCTTGACTCACTCCGAGACGGCGGGCGATCTCCGACTCGACCACGCGGTCGTTGGGCGCGAGGTCGCCTTCGACGATGGCCTGGCGGAGGAGTTCGTACACCCGATCGGAGATCAGAATGGGGCGAACGGAGTCCTTGCTCGTGGCCAGCCGCGAGGCGAAGCCGCTCACTTGCGGTGTCGATGCCATGTGTTCCCCATCATCGCTGTCGCGTCCCCCTATTCATGATAAATGATCATCGCTTAGCAGGTATCGATGGTGACCAGCGGCCGGCCAGCCAGGCCAGTTTGACCACCTCGTGGTCGGGGCCGCCGCCCTCGTGGTCGTTGAACGGGTAGACGCTGATCCGCTTGTCGCCGACCGGCTGCTCGGCGCGCGTCCCGTAGTGGTTGAAGGCCGCGTACACGGTGGACGGCGGGCAGATGCGGTCCATGAGGCCGACGGAGAACAGCGCGGGGGCCGTGGCCCGCCGGGCGAGCACGGCGGCGTCGAAGTAGGACAACGTGCGCATCACGGTCTCGGCGTGCGCGCGGTGGAGCTTCACGTACCGGGTGATCTCCACGTACGGGGGCTGGTCGGTGAAGGTGGCGGCGCGCGGGAAGCAGCACAGGAACGGCACGTCGGGCAGGACCGCCCGCAGGCCGGGCGCGAGGCCGGCCACGGCGAGGGCGATGCCGCCGCCCTGGCTGGTGCCGGTCACCGCGACCCTGGCCGGGTCCACCGCCGGGTGGGCGCGTACGGCCGCCACGGCGCGCACCGCGTCGGTGTAGAGGCGCCGGTAGTAGTAGCGCTCGGGATCGAGCACGCCGCGGGTGAGGAACCCGGGCGCGGCGACGTCGCCGGTCGCGACGTCGGGATCGGGGGTGTCGGCCCCCTGGCCGCGGCTGTCCATGACGAGGTGCGCGTAGCCGGCGCAGGCCCAGAGCCGTTTCTCGTGCGGTACGCCGCGCCCGCTGCCGTAGCCCAGGTACTCGACCACGGCGGGCAGCGGCCCGGTCCTGGTGACGGGCAGGTGCAGCCAGCCCCGGACGGGATGGCCGCCGTAACCGGCGAAGGTGACGTCGAAGGTGTCGATCGTCGCCAGGCCGTTCGCCACCGGCTCGGCGGTCATCGCCAGGTCGAAGGCGTCGCTCTCGGCCAGGGTCTTCGCCCAGAACGCGTCGAGGTCGGGCGGCTCCGGCAGGGCCGGACGGTACTGCTCAAGCTGGTCCAGGGGCAGATCGAACTGCGCCATCGCCCACCAATCATCGCTTATCGATCGTCAACCGGTGCATAGAAGCAGGGCCCCCGACCGTTGTCAACTGACGCGTCAGGCCGCACGCGCCGCTCAGCGGAAGTCGATCACGCCGGCTCCCCGTGTTGACAGGCGGTTTCGGGCTCAAAGATGATTCCTGTCATCGGCTATCGATGAACGATTGGTGTTCTCATGCGCATCTCACACCCGCCGGCGCTGCGGGCGAGCCGTACCGTGACCGATCCGCCCGCGTGGGCCAGGCTGCAGCGCGAGTTGTTCGCCGCGCAGGAGGAGGCGTGGCGGATCTTCGCCGGCCGCTACACCGAGGGCGACGGCCGGCTCGTCTTCCGCGACCGGGTCGGCCAGGGGCTCGACGGCCGCGACGGCGTGGACGACTTCTACGAGGCGTTCTTCAACTGGCCGACCCTCTACCTGCTCGGCGGCAGCGACGACGTGCTGGCGGCGGCGCGCCGGCACTGGCGGGGCGTCACCGCCCAGCTCGCCGAGATGGGCATGCTGGTGGACGGCTTCGAGCGCGGCTACGACTGGTTCCACCAGGGCGAGGGCCTGCTGCTGTTCTACGGTCTCTGCCTGGCCGATCCCGAGGACGGCGAGCTGAGAGAGCTGGCGGCCCGCTTCGCCGGCCTCTACCTGCCCGGCGGCCCCAACTACGACCCCGAGCACCGGGTGATCCGCGCGCCGCACAACGGAGCAGGCGGGCCGCGCTGGGGCTTCGTGGACGACGACGTCTACTTCCCGTGGAGCCTGGCGCTGCGCCCGTACGGGCTGCCGCTCGACTGGATCGACGAGGCCGCCCCCTTCGACGACCTGGCCGCCGACCCGGCGCGGGCCCGCGCGTACGGCAAGGTCATGTGGGAACGCATGGGACGCGGCGACACGATCGTCAACCTGGCCGCGACCAGCCTCGTCGCCAACGCCTACCTCCTCGGCGGCGAGCCGCGCCACGCCGACTGGGTGCGCGCGTACGTGGACGCCTGGCGGGAGCGGCTGGACGGCCGCGAGGTCGTCCCCGACAACGCCGGCCTGCACGGTGTCGTCGGCGAGCACCTGGACGGCCGCTGGTACGGCGGCCACTACGGCTGGTCCTGGCCGCACGGCCTGCCGCCGGTCGGCACGGCGTCGATCGTCGGCGCGGCCAACGCGGTGCTGCTGACCGGCGACCGCTCCTACCTGGAGCTGGCCCGCAACCCGCTGGACGCGGTGCTGCGCGAGGCGGCGCCCAGGCGGCCCGCCGAGGTGAGCACGATCACCAAGCGCTGGCGGCCCCATCTGCGCGGGCTGGCGGACGAGCCGACGCTGCTCGCCCCGATGCGCCGCGACGACTCCGGCTGGTTCGACCACAACGTGTTCCCGACCCAGCTCCCGGTGGCGCTGTGGCACTTCAGCAGGGACGCCGCCGACGGCGAGCGGATCGACCGGCTGCGGGAGGCGTCGAGCTGGGACTGGACGGCCGTGCACACCCAGCGCACCAAGGAGGAGTCGGGCCACGAGGAGCCCTGGTACGAATACCTCGCCGGCCGCAACCCCGGCTACCCCGAGCGGATGCTGCGCAGCGCCGCCGACACCTGCGCCGAGCGGGTCGCCGCGATCGAGAACGACCCGGTTGACCCGGCTGTCGGGCCCGACGCGTTCGGCATCCACGACTGGCAGGACCGCAACCCGGTCGTCACGGAGGCGCTGCTGCAGCTCACCACCGGCTCGCCGCAGGTGCTCTACAACGGCGGCCTGGCCCAGATGCACGTGCGTTACTTCGACGCCGCGCGCCGACGCCCCGGGCTGCCGCCGGACGTGGCGGCGCTGGTGTCGGCCATCGACCCGGAGCGCACGGTGATCGAGCTGGTCAACCTGGGCGGCGCGGAGTGCTCGCTGGTGGTGCAGGGCGGCGCGTTCGCCGAGCACCGCATCGACACGGCCGGCGCCGACGACGAGCCGGTCCGGCCGGTCGGGGGGCCGCATGTCGGCGTCCGGCTGCCGGCCAGGACGCGGGTACGGCTGACGCTGGCCATGACGTTGCACGCCGCCCGGCCGGTCGCCGCGACGCCGCCGTGGGAGGTGGCCGGATGAGCGTCGCGCTGCCCCGGCTGGGGCTCGGCACCGCGCCCATCGGCAACCTCTTCGCGCAGGTGAGCGAGCGGGACGCGGCCGCCACGGTGGCCGCCGCCGTGGCCGAGCGCATGACGTACTTCGACACCGCCCCGCGCTACGGCCACGGGGTGGCCGAGGACCGGCTCGGCCGCGCCCTCGCGAACGGCGCCTCGAACGGCGGCTTGGACGGCGTTGTGGTCTCGACGAAGGCAGGGTGGCTGCTGCGGCCCGGGGAGCGGGTGGTCACCGACTGGAGCGAGCGCGGCCTGCGCGAGTCGCTGGAGTCGAGTCTGCTCCGGCTCCGCCGCCCGGCGGTGGACGTGCTGTTCCTGCACGATCCGGACGACTTCCATGAGGAGATCCGGCGCACCGGCTACCCGGCCGCGCGCCGGATCCGCGAGGAGGGGCTGGCGGGGGCGATCGGGTTCGGGATGAACCACTGCGAGCCGCTGGCGGCGTACGTGGCCGAGTTCGAGCCGGACGTGGTCCTCATCGCCGGGCGGTTCTCGCTGCTCGACCACGACGCGCTGACGACCCTGCTGCCGCTGTGCGCGAAGACCGGGACCACGGTGGTGGTGGGCGGGGTGTTCAACACCGGGCTGCTGGCCGACCCGCGGCCCGGCGCGATGTTCCACTACCGCGAGACGCCCCCTGAGGTGCTGGCGCGGGCGCGGCGGTGCCGGGAGGTCTGCGCGGAGTTCGGGGTGCCGCTCGCCGCGGCGGCGGTGCGGTTCCCGTACCTGCATCCGGCCGTGGGGTCGGTGGTGGTGGGGTGCCGGTCGGCGGAGGAGGTGCGCGCCAACGCGGCGGCGGCGCGCACCGAGATCCCGCCGGAGCTGTGGCACCGCCTCGCCGCGGAGGGCTTCGTCCCGCCCGAGCTCCTGGAGGCGTGACTGAAGCCCGCCGTGACTGGGCCCGGGCCCGCTATGAGCGGGCCCGGGCGGGCCCGGGACGGTCAGCCGGCGTCCCGGGACGCCAGGTACTCCTCCAGCCCGGCCCCGGTCAGCGGGTAGTAGTCGGACAGCCGGCCGCCCTCGTCCAGCCGCCGCCGGGCGAACTCCTCGCGGTCCTGGTGCAGCAGCGAGTCCTCGGCCAGCGTGACGGCGCTGCGCTGCGGCACCACGACCGCGCCGTCCTCGTCGGCCACGATGAGGTCGCCAGGCGTCACCAGCGCGCCGCCCACGCCGACCGGCACGTTGAACGCCGAAGGGAACAGCTCCGTCTGCGAGGCGTAGTGCGGCGTCACCCCCGTGCACCAGATCGGCACGCCGAGGGCGCGCACGCGCGCGGCGTCGCGCACCCGCCCGTCGACCACGATGCCCGCCCCTCCGCGCAGCTTGAAGTAGCGGACCAGCATGTCGCCCAGGCAGCCGGTGAAGTGGCTGGCCTGGGCCGACACGACGAGCACGTCACCGGGCCTGATGGTCTCCAGCACCGCCCACAGCGCGGTCTTGCGCTCGGCGTCCTCCTGTTCGCCGCCGGAGAAGACGTCCTCACGCTGCGGGAGGAACTGCAGCGTGACCGCACCTCCGGAGACGCGGACGTCCGGCTCGCGGTGCAGCGGCACGGGCCCGTCGATGAAGGTGCGGGTGATGCCCATCTGGTGCAGTTTGGCGCAGGCGGTGGCGGCGCTCACGCCGTCGAGCGCCGCCACCATTCGCGCGGTCGGCCGGACGAAGGGCGAGGACTGCGCCGGCCCCAGCATCGTCTCGTAGGTCTCCTGCTCAACGCCGTGCCCGTACGGGTTCATCGCTGCGCTCCCCCAACATCGACAATTATCGCCTATCGATGGTAGATGTAACTGCCGATCAGCGAGGGCTGTCAACCGTGGGAGGAGACGCCGATGTCAGGCGGATCGGCAGAGTGGTTCCGGGCGGCGCGCTTCGGATTGTTCGTTCACTTCGGCTTGTACAGCCTGGCCGCGCGGCACGAATGGGTGCGCAGCCGCGAGGCCATGCCGGACGCCGACTACGACCGCTACCTGGAGCGATTCGACCCCGACCGGTTCGACGCGGCCTCCCTGGCCAGGGCGGCGCGCGAGGCCGGGATGCGGTACGCGGTGCTGACGGCCAAGCACCACGACGGCTTCTGCCTGTTCGGCTCGGCGCACACCGACTACACCTCCGTCCAGGCGGTCGGCCGCGACCTGGTCGCCGAGTTCGCCGCGGCGATGCGGGCGGAGGGGCTGCGGGTGGGGCTCTACTACTCGCTGCTGGACTGGCGTCATCCCGACTTCACCATCGACCGCCACCACCCGCTGCGCGACAGCGTCACGCCCGAGGAGGCGGCCGGGCGCGACATGGCGCGTTACCGGGCGTACCTGCACGAACAGGTACGGGAGCTGCTCACCGGCTACGACCCCGACCTGCTCTTCTTCGACTTCACCTATCCGGAGAAGGGGCCCGCGGAGTGGGGTTCGGCGGAGCTGATGGCGATGGTGCGCGAGCTGCGCCCGGGGATCGTGGTCAACGACCGGCTCGGCATCCCGGGCGACTACGTCACGCCCGAGCAGTACCAGCCCGACGCGCCGCTGACCCGCGACGGCGCCGAGGTCATGTGGGAGGCGTGCCACACGCTGAACGGCTCGTGGGGCTACGACCGCGACAACCACGACTACAAGAGCCCTGACCTGCTGGTACGCATGCTCGTGCAGTCGGTCGCCTGCGGCGGCAACCTGCTGCTCAACGTCGGCCCCACCGGGCGGGGCGAGCTGGACCCCCGGGCCGCCGGGACGCTGCGCGCGATCGGCGCGTGGACGTCCCCGCACGCGCGGGCCGTGCACGGCGCCGGGCCCAGCGCGTACGAGCCGCCGCCCAACGCGCTCTACACCCAGCGCGGCGACCGCCTCTACCTGCACCTGCTCGCCTGGCCGCTCAAGCACGTGCACCTGCCGGGGCTGGCCGGCCGCGTCCGGTACGCGCAACTGCTGCACGACGGCTCCGAGGTGCGCATGCGGGAGCTGGACGGCGGCGACCACGAGCACAACAACCTCGCTCCCCCTGGCCGGGAGCCGGGCACGCTCACCCTCACCCTGCCGGTGGTCCGGCCGGACGTGCTCCTGCCGGTCGTCGAGCTCGTTCTGCGCGCCGAAGAAGCCTGACGCCACACGAGAGGCCGCACGAAATGGCTCTTGAACAAGTGAGGCAGGCGAAATAACATCCCCTATCGATAGACGATTAATGATGGAAGAAGGAACATGAACAGGCGACTGCTGGCGGCCGCGGTGACGGCCCTCGCGTTAACGGCGACGTCGGCGTGCGGCGGAAACAGCGGCGGCGGTGACGGCGGCACGGGCGGCAAGACCACGCTGCGGATGATCGTCAACATCACGCCCAACCTGACCGAGCAGTTCTGGAACGGGCTGTTCGACCGCTACGAGGCCAAGCACCCGGACGTGACCGTGAACCTGGAGCTCACCGGCACCATCGAGGCCGAGGCCAAGCTGCGCCAGGACCTCGCCGCCGGCGACCCGCCCGACATCGCGCAGCACGTGGTGCCCACCCCGGAGACCGCCGAGCTCTTCGTGGACCTGTCGGCCGAGCCGTGGGCGGCGAGGACGCCGCTGTTCGACGACTACGCGATCGGCGGCAAGCACTACGTGGTCGGCGTCGGCGAGCAGATCCAGTCGCTGGTCTTCTACAACAAGAAGGCGTTCGCCGACGCGGGCCTCGACGCCACGAAGATCCGCACCATCGCGCAGTTCGAGGAGGCGATGGGCAAGCTCAAGAAGGCCGGGCTGGTCCCGCTGCAGACCGCCGGCCAGTGGGTGACCGGGGCGCAGTTCAGCATGCTGGCCGACGCGGGCGTGCTCACCGCCGACCCCGACTGGACGGTCAAGCGCAAGAAGGGCGAGACGACCTTCGCGGCCAGTGGCTACAAGCGCTACTACGAGCTCTACCGGTCCTGGCTCGACCAGGGGTTCATCGACAAGAGCCAGCTCGGGCTGCAGTACCCCGACGGCCAGGCCGCCTTCCTCAAGGGCGACTCGGCGATGTACGTCATGGGCTCGTACTTCGTGCCCGCGGCCGACGAGGCGGGCAAGAGCGACGGCATCGGCGTCTTCCCCGTGCCGTCCGACGGCGCGTACCCGCCCGGCCAGTTCGGCAACATGGCACAGCCGTACACGGTGGTCGCGCAGTCCAAGCACCGTGAGGCGGCGGTCGACCTGGTCGAGTGGCTGGTGACCGACGAGGAGGCGATCAAGGTGCAGCTCGCCGCCGACGGCAACCTGCGCAAGGGGTTCGCCTACGACGTCTCCAGCCTCGGGGACGGCGTGCAGAAGGTCCTCGACGAGACGCCGGTGGTCCTGGTCAAGCAGGGCGAGCGGCAGCCCGTCCAGGGCTACGCCGACGAGCTGAACAAGCAGATCCAGTCCCTGTTCACCGGCGCCTCGGCCGCCGACGTCGCCACGAAGCTGGACCAGTGGTGGGACTCGCAGAGGTGAGTGCGGACTCCGTGCGGGTGGCCGCGCGGAGCACCGCCCCTGACAGCGGCACGCCGGGCGGCACGCC
>NZ_BAAAMU010000014.1:134501-139777 GCF_039529435.1 Nonomuraea maheshkhaliensis | reverse complement strand
CGGGCCCGCCCGCGCCCGCACCACGGCTCCCGCCTGGCGGCGGGTGCGCCCCTGGCACCTCGCGCTCGCCGCGGCGGCGCTGCTGATGGCCGCGGCCGGCTTCGTGTTCTGGCTGCGCGGCGCGCAGAGCCCCGGTTTCGAAGGCACCTGGACCGGCTCGGCCCAGCACTTCACCGCCGGCCGCGTCTTCCCCATGGAGGTGCGCCTCGGCGGCGACGGCACGGGCTCGTTCCGCTGGGGCGCCGACCTGCACTGCTCCGGGCGGCTCGGCCGCGACGGCAGCGGCATGGTCTTCACCCTCGACCGGGTCACGGGCGCGGAGTGCTATCCGGGTACGGTCCGCATGTTCCCCACCTCCGACGTGAACCAGTTGGACATCAAGGTGACCCGTTCCGGTGAGGATGAAGTGACGTATTCGGGTACGGTCGCTCGCACCCCTTGACCAGCTGTGTCACGGTCAGGCAGCGATTGCCCTGGGCACCGTTGACTGTTCGCGCCCATTTGCCTTCAGTGGAAGGCAGAAAGGGATCGCGGCGAGGGGAGGCGGCCTCGTGCCCACGGCACAGCCGCTCAGAACGGGGGACCCCCACAGACTCGGGGAGTACGAACTTTCCGGGCGCCTCGGCGAGGGCGGCCAAGGTGCGGTGTTCCTCGGGTCGAGGGACGGCGAGACGTACGCGGTCAAGCTGCTGCACGGGCCCGTCGGGGACGAGCAGGCGGCTTTTCTGCGGGAGGTGGAGCTGGCCAAGCACGTGGCCAGGTTCTGCACCGCGCAGGTGATCGACGCCGGGTTCGACTACGGGCGGCCGTACATCGTGAGTGAGTACGTCGACGGGCCCTCGCTGCACCGGGAGGTCGCGCTCACCGGGCCCCGTCGCGGCGGCGCGCTCGAACGGCTCGCGGTCAGCACGGCCACGGCGCTGACCGCCATCCACCGGGCGGGCATCGTGCACAGGGACTTCAAGCCGCAGAACGTGCTGCTCGGCTCGGACGGGCCGCGCGTCATCGACTTCGGCCTGGCCAGGGCACTGGACGCGGCGGCCACGGTGAGCGGGCGGGGTGTCGGGACGCCCGCGTACATGGCGCCCGAGCAGATCACGGCCTCCGCCGTCACCGGGGCGGCGGACGTCTTCTCGTGGGGCGCGACGATGTGCTTCGCGGCCAACGCCACGGCGCCGTTCGGGCAGGACTCCGTGGCGCCCGTGCTGCACCGCATCCTGACCGCGCCGCCGGAGCTGGGGCTGCTGGACGGACGGCTGCGCACGCTGGTGGCGGCCTGCCTGGACAAGGACGCGCGCAACCGGCCGAGCAGCAGGGAGTTGCTGTTCGAGCTGCTGGGGGAGGCGACGGGGGACGAGATACCGGCCGAGGTGCTGCGCTCGCCGCCGCCGCACATCCTGCGGACGCCGCCGCTGGTGCCGGAGCAACGCTCACCGACCGCCTCGCCAGAGGACACCGAGGGTTTCAAGGAGCGGTGGTCGGTCGGAGCGGCGCCGTACCCGATGGCCGAGCCCGAGGAGACGGGAGCGGCGGGCGGCGGATATCAGCTTGCCGAACCATCTTCCCATGTCTCCTTACCCCCGGTCGTCACCGAGCCGGCGCCGGTGGCGGGGAGGGGGCGGGGCTGGCCGAGGGCGGCTGTCGCGGTCTGTGCCGCGTCGCTGGTGACCGCCGCCGTGTTGCTCACGATCGTCGTCCCCGCGCTCAGCCGGGGCGGCGACGACCCGGTTCCTCCGGGTTCCCAGGCCGCCGCGCCCTTGCCGCCGCCGCGTTCGCAGCCCTCCACCGCCCGCTCTCCCTCGGACGAGCCGGCGCCGACCAGGACGCGGGAGACGCGGGGCCCGCGCGAATCGGCCACCGAACCTCCGCCGGCCCGCCCGCCCATGATCGCCGTACCGGCGCTGACCGGGCTGGACAAGGGTGCGGCGCGCAAGGCGCTGAAGAAGGCCGGGCTCGTCCTCGGAGACGTCACCGAGGTCGACTCCGCGCAGAAGATCGGCCGGGTCCTGAGCAGCGAGCCCGGTTCCGGGATCATGGTGAACAAGGGCGCGACGGTGACGCTGCGGGTGTCGAAGGGGATCGCCGTACCGTCCGTGGCCGGCATGCGGCGCAAGGCCGCCGAGTCCGCCCTGACCGGCGCCGGACTCCACGCCGGTGAAGTGACCTTCTCCTGCTCGCGCGAACCGACCGGCCAGGTGCTCGCCACCACCCCGCAGGCGGGCCGCCGCCTCTCCGGCGGCTCCCCGGTCGCCCTCACGATCGCACGGAACGGCGCCACGGTGCCGTCGGTCGTCGGCCGGCAGGGGGAGGCGGGCCGTGCCGCCCTGGTGGCGGCGGGCTTCAGGGTGCGGACGAAGGAGCAGCTGGTGGAGGAGGAGTCGCGGGCCGGGCTGGTGCTCGCGCAGAGCGTCCCGCCGAACACCTGCGCCGCCGCCGGCAGCCGGATCGTGCTGACGGTCGGTGTGGCCGGCCAGTCGGGCCCCGGCCCCGATCCCGACCCCGGCGAGTCCACCCCCGAACCATCAGAACCGGGCGAACCGACCATCAGCGGATGACGGGCGAGTTCCTGGGCAGTGGGGGCGGCATGAAGAAGTTCCTCAAGCTGGTGGTGGCCCGCTACCTGTCCAAGACCCCGCTCGGGCTGGTCGTGCTGGGGATCGGCTGGTTCCTGGGCCGACGGCACAAGCGCCGGAGAGCGGAGCGGGAGAACGCGCCGAGGCCACGGCGAGCGACGCCCGCCAGGCGGCCGGTGCGCAGCGGACACCGTTGACGGCGGAGACCCAAGAGGGCACGCGGAGCTAGGCGGGCCCCGGCGAGTACGTGAGGCGCAGCGGCTCGGCGACCAGGTCGCGCAGGTCCTCCAGCCCTTCGTCGTCGTGATGCCCCGACGCCAAAACCGACTCCACGAACCGGTACGCCTCCCTGCCCGCCAGCCCCCGGAGCTGGGCGATCAGCGCCTGCGGTCCGCCGACCTCCAGCATCGTGAGGAAGTTCTCGGCCCCCAGCAGCAGGTGCTCCCGCTGACCCAGACCCATCGGCTCGATCTCGCCCACGTCCATGAGGAGCGTCAGCGCCGTCGGGCCGAGGATGAGGTCGTGGCGCAGCTCGCGGAGCAGGGCGTCGCCCTCGGGGAGGGCTTCCACCAGGACGCCGAGCATGGTGGTCGCGCGGGAACGGAAGGGGCAGGCGCTGACGGCCCGCAGGAGGCATTCGACGTCCTGGCCCGGCCGGGACAGCCAGCCGTTGAGCTCGGCGGCGGCCTCCCTGGGCGGGTAGTGCTGGGTGAGGACGCCCAGGAGCTCGGCGGGCCTGGCGGTGGACAGCTCGCCCAGCAGGGGAGCGTCGTGGCCGTCCGCCAGGAGCCGTTCGCGTACGGCGCGCAGGGCCAGCGGGGTCAGCCGGGCCAGAGGAACGAAGGCCGGCGACTCCGGGTGGTCGTCTTCGCCGAAAAGGCCCTCGCGGAAAAGGCTCTCGTGGCGGAGGCCCCCGTGGTGAGGGCCGGCGTGGTGAGGGCCGGCGTGGTGAGGGCCGGTGTGGTGAGGGTCGGTGCCGAGCAGGTCGGCGTGGTGAGGGTCGGCGTGGAGCAGGTCGGCGTGGAGGGGGATGAGCGGGCCGCGGGTCAGCTCCACCGCGCCCAGATCGGACAGGACCTCCAAAGTGCGGGCCAGGTCGCGGGCCAGGCAGTGGCGGCGGGTCTCTCGCGGAAGGTCCTCGTCGAAGCCCTGCCGGCAGGCCGGCCTGACCGCCTTCTCCAGGCAGGTCAGCGGGACGTCGTCCATGCCGTAAAGCGTGTCGAGCACGACCGGGAGGAGCCGGCCGAAGAGACGGGGAAGAGAGGCGCCGGCCGCCTGACCCAGCTCGGGAAGCACGTCGAAGGCGCGCCGCCACAACGCCTCCGGGTCGGCGATCAGGCCGGCGGCATGGGGTCCCAGAACATCCGCCCAGGCCCGGAGCAGGCCGGGGACGGCGGAGACGTCGCCCGACCCCGTGACCAGGGCGGTCAGGTGCCGGACGGTGGCGCTGCGGGCGGCGGCGGCCGTCAGGTCGGCGGGCGGCGGAAGGGCGATCGGCGGGCGCGCGGCGGCGCGGGTCTCGTCGAGGCTCAGGGCCGGTTCGGTGAAGCGGGCCTCAAGGAGCTCTTCGAGGACGTGGTGATCGGCGTCGGTACGGCCGGCGTCCAGGGTCCTGCGGAACGGCACGGCGGCCCGGGTGATCGCCGCGTCGGCCTCCTCGGGGGTGCAGCCGCGCGGGTCACGCAGGCCGGTCGCGGCCAGGTAGCGCACGTACGTACGCAGGACGTCCGGCGCCAGGTCGAGGACCTCGCGCGGAGCGACGACGTGTTTCGGCACCCACGCCAGCAGGAAGCGCCTGATCTGGGCGCCGTCCCAGTAGGCGATCCGGCCGTCGCGGCTGTGGTGGCGGGAGTCGACGGCGGCGGAGAGCAGCAGCTCGTCGGCGGGGCGGCCGCGCTCGCCGGCCCAGACCAGGCAGCGGCGCAGCAGCACGGCCTTGGCCGCCGCGAACTCCGCGGCCTCGTCGGGCGCGAACCAGGTACGCACAACCGTGACCTTCTGCCGGCCAGTGGGGGGAATCAGGGTGAGAACCCTGGTTGCCCAGTATTCCCGCTCGGGGTCCGGCGCGGGCGGACTTCTCCTTCCCGTCAGGATCGTATGTGCTTACCTTCCGTTTCCTCTCCGCGTCACAGGGGAACGGTCTCGCCTTCGAGCCGCGACCGCTCGGCCGCCCAGGCGATGAGGTGGCTGTGCAGGCTCTCGGCCGGTGAGGACAGCACCGAGGAGTGGTCGCGGCTGGCCACCGCGTCCAGGAACGCCTCCACCAGCCCCTCGTCACCGCCTCCGTGGCCGCCGCGCGCCGTCGCGTCACCGCTGGGCCGGGTGTCGACCACCTCGGAGCGGCCGGTGACGAAGTCGGTGACGGTCAGGCGGTCGCCGTCGCCGTCGATGGAGCCGCGGGTGCCGAAGATCCGCGTCTGCCGGTGCAGCGACGGGGTGAAGGCCGTCATCGTGAACGACGCCGTCGTGCCGCCCTCGAACTCCAGGTTGACCACCTGGTGGTCGACGACGTCGTTGTCGCAGGCGTACACGCATCTGCCGTAGGGGCCGGTGCGCAGCGCCTCCAGCAGGCCCTGCTCGGAGACGTCGTCGGTGAGCACCGAGACCGGCCAGGTGTCCTGGCCGGCGAGGGGCAGGTAGATGCGCTTGGCGGAGTACGGGCAGGTGTCCTCGACCGCGCAGTCCAGGCAGCGGTCGGGCGCC
>NZ_BAAAMU010000014.1:43180-134491 GCF_039529435.1 Nonomuraea maheshkhaliensis | reverse complement strand
CAGGGCAGCGCTCTCCCGCCCCGTCGGGGCGGTTCTCGGGACGGAAGTGGGCGAGCCCGCCGAACGACGACACGCGCGTGACCCGCTTGCCGGTGAGGTGGACCAGCCAGTCGAGGTCGTGACAGGACTTCGCGAGCAGCATGAACGTGGACTCGTCGGCGCGCCGCCAGTTGCCCCGCACGAACGAGTGCGCCTGGTGCCACCAGCCCACCGGCTCCAGGTGCTGGATGCTGACGATCTCGCCGATCCGGCCGGAGTCGAGCAGCGTCTTCAACGCCCGCGTGTACGGGGTGTAGCGCAGCACGTGGCACACCGCGAACACCGCCCCGGAACGTTCCGAGGCGGCCACGATCGCCCGGCAGTCGTCCTCGGAGACCGCCATCGGCTTCTCCAGCAGGATGTCGTAGCCCAGCTCGGCGAAGCGCACCGCGGGTTCGACGTGGTCACGGTCCTGGGTGGAGATGATCACCGCGTCCGCGCGGCGGGGGAGCGCCGCCAGCTCGCGCCAGTCCGCGTACTGCTCGGCGCCGGGGAAGCGGTCACGCCGGGAGTCCAGCGGATCGGCCACCGCCACCACCCGCGCCCGGCCGGACTCCGTGGCGTGACGGGCGTAGGCGGTCCCCCGCGAGCCCGCGCCGACGACAGCGAGCGTGACCATGGCAATCCTCCACTTATGACACCAGCTTACGTATGTCGATCGATGCTAGGATCCGGGCTGGTAGCCGTCAATAGGGGACTTACGGGAAAGGGTCTCATAAGTGACTGAGCTCCGGCCGGGTGACGCGTCCCTGCTGCGCAAGGTGAACACCCAGGTCACGCTGCGGGCCCTGCGCCGCGAAGGCGTGACCACGCTGACCCGGCTCGGCCGCGTCACCGGGCTGTCCAGGCAGACTGTGGAGGCCGTGCTCGACGAGCTGGGCGAGCGCGGCTACGTCCGCGAGCTGCCGCCGGACGAGGGCGCGATGGGACGGCCGGCGCGGCGCTTCGCCTTCAGGGCGGACGCCGGTCACGTGGTGGGCGTGGAGGTCGGGGGAGACGCCGTCGTGGCGGCGCTGGCCGATCTCGACGGAGAGGTGATCGCCTGGAAACGGGCTGCGGTCCCCGGTGGCGCGGCGGCTCACGAGCGGCTGGAGGCGGCCGGGCGTACGGCGCTGAAGTGCGTCGACGGGGCGGGCCTGGCGCGCAGGCGGATCTGGGCCGTGGCGGCGGGGACGCCCGGCATCGTCGATCGCACCGGGCGGGTCTCGCTGTCGCTCACGCTGCCCGGCTGGACGGGCGTGGACCTGGCCGGGCTGGCCGGAGACTGGTTCGGCTGCACCGCGCTGGCCGCCAACGACGCCAACCTCGCCGCGCTCGCCGAGCACTGGCGCGGCAGCGCGCGCCACGTCTCCGACCTCGTGTACGTCCTGCTCGGCCACCGGGCGGGCGCGGGCATCCTGATCGGCGGCCGGCTGCACCAGGGGCGCCGCGGGGCGGCCGGTGAGATCGGCACGCTGCGGCAGGTCGGCTGGGAGCGGGCCGTCCGCGACCTGGCCGAGGACGCCTCTCCGGCCGAGGTCTTCGAGGCCGCCCTGGCCGGCGACCGCGCCGCCGTGCGCCGGGTCGACCGCTACGCCGAGCACCTCGCCGTCGGCGCCTCGGCCCTTGCCCTCGCTGTCGATCCCGACCTGCTGGTGCTGGGCGGCGCTCACGCGCGGGCGGGGGACGTGCTGCTCGACCCTCTGCGCCGGCACCTGTCCGAGCTGTGCGTGAACGCGCCGGAGGTGGTGGCGTCGGCGTTCGGGGACGAGGGGGTGGCGATGGGGGCCGTGCGGCTGGCGCTGGATCACGTGGAACGCGAGATGCTGGGTCTCTGACGCGCCCCGGACGGCCCCCTGTTCCGCCTGGGGCGCGTCTCCCGTCCCGTCAGCACATCCTGAACTCGGTGACGACGTACTTGAAGTTGTCCTGCGACATCCACCCGTACCTGTTGGTGCCCTTCACCCGGGCGAAGACCCACATGGTGCCGTACAGGTTCTCCGTCCAGCAGTGGAGGTAGAGAATCTGTCCCTTGCGGGCGGTGCCGACCTTCTTGCACCTGCTTCCGGCGTACGGCCCGGCCTTGAGGGCGTACGTCCCCTTCATCACCC
Organism: Nonomuraea maheshkhaliensis; assembly: GCF_039529435.1. Classification (NCBI taxonomy): domain Bacteria; kingdom Bacillati; phylum Actinomycetota; class Actinomycetes; order Streptosporangiales; family Streptosporangiaceae; genus Nonomuraea; species Nonomuraea maheshkhaliensis. The sequence goes on along the minus strand of NZ_BAAAMU010000014.1, from coordinate 132,362 downwards.
CGTGGCCGGGATCCAGGTTGGAGACGGCGATCGGCGGGCAGGCGCCCGCCTCCGAGGCCGCCTCGGCCGGTCCGGCCATGAGAACCGCGCCCGCCACCGCCCCGGCCGCCGCGATGGCCGTGACCGTCCTGATCGTGTGCCGCATGCCACCCTCCCGAAGATCGGATCGATGAGAGCATCGTGGCCGCACGGCTGTTGAGCCTGTGTTGAGTCCGCGTTGAGCGGTGCGGAGAGGGGAGGTGGGTCGCGTCGGCGGGCGGTCAGTACGCGCGGGCTGTTCTGAGGAGGGCCGCGTGGACCTGGGCCTCCGGTAGGTCCATCGTCTTGACCGCGCCCCACTGCAGCGCCCCGAGCAGGGCCCAGCTGCGGAGTCTGGCCTCCGGGGTGGGGTCGTCGCCGGCCAGCCTGGTGTAGATCTCGTCCCTGAAGGACTTGATCGTGGCGCGCTCCGAGCCGGGCTCCGCGGTCGAGTCGTCGGCCGCCAGGTCCTCCATGAACAGCCGGATCACCGACCGGTAGCGCACGGCGAAGCCGACCAGGGCCTCGATGAAGTCGGCGCGGCTGTCGTACGTGGCGTCCAGCAGCGCGAGCATGTCGCCCGCCACCGGCGACAGCAGTTCGAGCGCCAGCCGGTCCTTCGGGTGGAAGTGGTAGGCGACCGCGGTCTTGGTCAGGCCGACGGCGGCGGCGATGTCGGCGAGGGAGGTGGCCGCGTAACCGCGCTCGGCGAACAGCTCCCTGGCGGCGGCCAGGATCCGGCTGCGGGTGTCGTCGGGTGTGGTCATCGTCTCATTTCTCTACGGGAGACGGCCTTCCGGATATATCCCGTTTTATCCTATGTCCTGTACGACCGTACAGGACGGCCGTCGAGTGGGGGCAGAGCGATGACGCGGTTGCTGGGACGGCTGGGCGCCTGGTGCGCGCGGCACGGCTGGATCGTGCTGGTGTCGTGGGTGATCGCGGCCGCCACCCTCATGGGCTCCAGCCTGGTGTTCGCCGCCCCGACCACCAGCGACGCCAGCATCCCCGGCACCGACGCGCAGCGCGCGCACGACCTGATGAAGACGGGCTTCGGCTCCGGCTACGCCACCGGCGGAACGGTGCAACTCCTGCTCTACTCCGCCGACGGCCCCCTCATCGAGGAGAAGCGCAAGGAGGCCGTGGAGCAGTCCATCGACCGGCTGCGCGACCTGCCGCACGTCAAGGACGTGGACACCCCCTTCCGCCGGGGTGGTATCTCCTCCAACCTGCAGATCGGCCTCATCACCGTCCGCCTGGAGGGCAACGACCCCCAGAAGATCGGCGAGACCACGCAGACGCTGTCGAAGGCCGCGGATCCGGCCCGCGCGGCCGGGCTCGAAGTGGTGCCCGCCGACAGCTCCACGCCGGCCGACAAGGAGATCAAGACCGGGCCGAGCGAGATCATCGGCGTGGTCTGCGCGCTGCTGGTGCTGGTGTTCGCGTTCGGGACGCTGGTGGCGGCGATGATCCCGATCTTCGTCGCGCTCGTCAGCGTCGCCTCGGGGCTCGGCGTGATCGGCCTGCTCGGCTGGGTCGTGGACATGCCCAAGCAGGCCGGCATCATGGCCACGATGATCGGGCTCGGCGTCGGCATCGACTACGCGCTCTTCCTGCTGTCACGTCACCGCCGGCTGCTGGCGGGCGGGGTGCCGGTGGTGGAGTCCGTACGGCGGACCGTGGCGAGCTCCGGCGGGGCGGTCGTGTTCGCGGGCGGCACGGTGATCATCGCCTTGAGCGCGCTGATGCTGGCTGGGTTCCCGCTGCTGGCCACGCTCGGCTGGGTGACCGGCATCTCGGTCGTGGCCGCCGTGCTCACCTCCGTCACGCTCGTCCCGGCCCTGCTCGGCCTGCTCGGCCACCGGATCAACGCGCTCAAGGTGCCCCTCCTGCGCGGCGCCGCCTCGGGCGCGCACACCCCCGGCGGCACCGGCTGGGCGGGGCTCGGCTCGTGGGTGGCCCGCCGCCCGTGGCGGGTCCTGCTGGCCAGCACCGCTGTCCTCGGCGCCCTGGCCGCGCCCGCCCTGGCGCTCCAGCTCGGGGCGCTCGACGAGGGGTACGGGTCGCGGGGCTCCGAGCCGCGGCGCGCGTACGAGCTCATGGCCACCGGCTTCGGCCCCGGCGCCAACGGCCCGCTGATCGTGGTCGCCGAACTGCCCGCGAAGGTGGCCGACGCCGGCGACCCGATCGTGGACAACCTCGTCCGCGAGGTGAAGGACGTGGACGGCGTGGCGCATGTGAGCGAGCCCAAGGTCAACACCTCGGGCCGGTCGGTGCTGCTGCAGGCCATCCCCGAGTACGCCCCCAGCGACAGCCGCTCCGCCCAGGTCGTCAGGGACGTCAGGGACATCTCCGTGCCGGGTGTCCAGCTGCATGTGGGCGGCAAGGTCGCCGGGCTGACCGACGCCGGCGACCGGATGGCCGAGCGCACCCCGCTGGTCATCGGCGTCGTCGTGCTGCTGAGCGCGTTGCTGCTGTTGCTGGCCTTCCGCGCGCCGATCGTGGCGATCAAGGCGGCGGTGATGAACCTGGTCTCGCTGGGCGCCGCCTTCGGGGCGCTGGCCATGGTGTTCTCGGTCGGGCTCGGCAGCAGGCTGGTGGGCATGGACCCGCCGGTCAGCTCGTCGTACGTGCAGGAGGTCTTCTTCTCCGTGCCCATCGAGAGTTACGTGCCGCTGATGTTGTTCGCGGTGCTGTTCGGGCTGTCGATGGACTACGAGGTGTTCCTGCTGACCGCGGTGCGGCAGTCGTACCAGCGGCACGGCGGCAACGCGCGGGCGGTGGCCGAGGGGCTGGGGTCCACCGGGCGGGTCATCACCTCGGCCGCGCTGATCATGGTGGCCGTCTTCGTGGCGTTCATCGCCTATCCGGACGCCATGGTGAAGACGTTCGGGGTGGGGCTGGCGGTGGCCATCGCGGTGGACGCCACGATCATCAGGGGGTTCCTGGTGCCGGCCACGATGGTGCTGCTGGGCCGGCTCAACTGGTGGTGCCCGCGCTGGCTGGACCGGATCCTGCCGAACCTGTCGGTGGAGGGGCACGAGGAGGACGACGAGCCCGTGGTGGAGCGTCGGGAGCAGCCGGTCACGGCCGGGGTCTAGTGTCACGTCAGTCCGGGTCGGTGACGTCGCAGGCGGCGACCCAGCCGACGTCGCCCGTGGTCGTGTTGCGGCCGTGGTGCCACAGGGTGCTCGCGAAGTTCTCGTCGCACTGATAGAGCGCGTGCTGCTCCGACCGGTCGGCCTCGAACTGCTGCCCCAGCCGGCCGAACCCGACCCGGTCGGCGCCGGGCTCGGGCAGGCTCCAGACGATCACGTCGTCGTCGCCGAAGTCGTACAACATCCTGCCCCGCCCGCCGCCGGCGTGGGCCGGGCCGCCCAGCGCCAGGACCGTGAGCAGGCCGAGCGAGATGACCTGTCTGACGTGCACCGTTCCTCCCGCCGCCCTCCTGCCGCGTTGAGCCGTGCTGCACAGCGTAGGCAGTAGGTGACTCAGTGTTCCAGTGGTTTCCCGGCGCGGCGCCAGCCGAGGAAGCCGCCGTCCAGCGGGCGGGCGTCCTGGCCGTGCGCGCGCAGCAGGCGCACCGCCTCGGGGGAGACCACGCAGTACGGCCCCCCGCAGTACGCCACGATCTCCGCCGCCCCCGCCAGGTCGCGCAGCCGGCCGGGCAGCTCCGCCATGGGCACGGAGACCGCTCCCGGCACGTGCCCGGCGGCGTACTCGTCCGCCGATCGCACGTCGATCACCACCGTGCCGGGATCCTCCAGCCGGGCCGCCAGCTCGTCGGCGCTCACGCCTTCCAGCGAGCCCAGCCGGCTCCGTACGGCGTCGCGCAGGTCCGCCAGCCGCCCGTCCGCGAACGACTGGAAGCCGCCGAGGAAGCGCGAGACCTCCTCGCCGGCCAGCCGGTAGCGGACGTGCGCGCCGTCGCGCCTGGCGATCACCAGGTTGGCCGCGCGCAGCTGCTGGAGCTGGGCGGAGGTGTTCTTCAGCGGGATCCCCGCCTCCTGCGCCAGCTCCTCGACCGTGCGCTCGCGCTGGTCGAGCACGTCCAGCAGGCGCAGCCGCACCGGGCTGGCCAGCGCCTTGCCGATGCGGGCGAGCTGGGCGTAGATCGGCTCCTCGGGGAACGTCGCCATCGTCGTCCTCAGACCATGTACTGGTCGTGGCGCAGGTACAGCTCGGTCCACTCCTCGGGGGAGAGCTGACGGCCGGTGTCGGCGATCTCGGCGAGCTCCTCGAAGTACGCCTCGCGCGGTGCCCCCGGCGTGAACAGGATCAGCATCGTGGCCGGCTCGCCCGACTCGTTGCGGAAGGCGTGCACGCCGCCCTCCGGCAGGAACAGGAAGTCACCCGGCCTGCCGTCGGCCCACTTCGCGCCGTTGAAGAGCCGGATCGTGCCGGACAGCACGTAGAACGACTCGGTCATGGTGCGGTGGAAGTGCGGCCCCGGGCCGGACGGGCGCGGGCCCATCTCCCAGCGGTACAGGCCGAACGCGCCGTTCGTGGAGCCGCCCGTGGCGAGGTAGTGCACCTGCGTGCCGCCCTCCCCGATCGAGAGGTCGGGCGTCCTGCCGGCCATCGTGAAGGCGCCGCTGTGCTCGCCTTGCTCGCCGAAGTAGCGGGCGTCGGGGTAGGACATCGTTCGTCTCCTCTATGGTTCTAAGGAATTTTAGAATAGCGAGGAGAAGGCAGGTGTGAAAGGTCCGGGTTTCAGAACGTGATGACCGTACGGGCGACCGTGCCCTGCCGGACGTGGGCGACGGCGTCGTTGACCTGGTCCAGGGGGAGGCGTTCCGTGATCAGGGCGTTGAGGTCGAGGTGGCCCCGCGCGTACTGGGCGGCCAGCATCGGCAGGTCGCGGTGCGGGGCCGCGTCGCCGCCCTGGGTGCCCATCAGGCGGCGGGAGGCGAACAGCAGGCCGGTGTCCAGCTCCATGGGGTGGCCCTTCGGCGGGCTGCCGACCATGACGGTGGTGCCGCCCGGCTGGGTGGCGGCGAACGCCTGGGCCAGCACGCCGGGAACGCCGGTCGCGTCGAAGGCGTAGTCCACGCCGCCCCTGACCAGCTCGTTCACCTGCTGGGGCAGGTCGGAGGCGAGCACCGCGTGGGTCGCGCCGAACTGCTCGGCCAGTTTGAGCTTGCGCTCGGCCACGTCGGCGGCGACGATCGTGGTCGCGCCCGCCAGCACGGCGCCCTGGATCACGTTGAGCCCGACGCCGCCGCAGCCGACCACCAGCACCGTGGCGCCCGGCGGGACCTGGGCGACGTTGAGCACGGCGCCCACGCCGGTGACGACGCCGCAGGCCAGGAGGCACATGGCATCGAACGGCGCCGATTTTCCGATTCTTACGCACATGGGCTCAGGGACGACGGCGTACTCGGCGAACGAGCCGATGCCGATGAAGCGGCGCGTCTCCGCACCGTCCAGCGTGACCCGGGGAGCGCCGCCCATGATGGTGGGCAGCCGGGACGGGCCCGTGCAGAGGTGGAACCGGCCGGCGCCGCAGGAGCGGCAGCGGCCGCAGGGGCCGTTCATGGCGATGATGACGTGGTCGCCGGGCTTGACGGAGGTGACGCCCGTACCGACGCTCTCCACCACCCCGGCGCTCTCGTGGCCGAGGATGAACGGCGGTGTGCTCACCACGGGGCTCTTGCCGTCGATGGCCTTGAGGTCGGAGCCGCACACGCCCGACGCCTTGATCTGGACGCGGACCTCGCCGGTGGCCGGGTCCGCGATCTCGACCTCGCGAATTTCCAGGGGAGCGTGGAAGGCGGTGAGCACGGCCGCGCGCATGAGCATGTGCCACACGCTAGCCGGGGCGCCTGATGCGAGCAAGCGGTTGCTCGGTAGCGGTTCGCGCTGGAGTGCGAATGACCGTTGACGGCCCTCGCGGGCGAATTTACGCTCGGACAAAACCAAGCGAGCGCTAGGCCAAATGTGCGGGAGGCCGTCATGGTGCGGGGTATGTCGGTGGCGGCACTGGTGGTCACGCTGGCCGCCGCCGGATGCGCGGCCCAGCGACAGGGTACGACCGGCCAGGACACGGCCGGCGTCACCGACACCACGATCAAGGTCGGCGGCGTGCTGACCAAGACCAGCGCCAGCGGCTACTCCACCAAGGACGCCGAGATCGGGGCCAAGGCCAGGTTCGAGCGGGCCAACGCCGCGGGCGGCGTGCACGGCAGGAAGATCGAGTTCCTCGGCGCCGAGGACGACGGCCAGGACGCGGCCAAGGGCGACGCGGCGGCCAAGAAGCTCGTGCAGAAGGACGGCGTCTTCGCGCTCCTGCCCGTGCACGCCCCCAACTTCGGCGGCGCCGCCTTCCTCGAACAGCAGGGCGTGCCCTGGTTCGGCTGGGCGACGGGACCCCAGTGGTGCGGCACGAAGACCGGCTTCGGCTACAACGGCTGCCTGGCGCCCAAGCAGGGCGCGGGCTCCCAGACGTGGTGGGGCCGGCAGATGGCCGACCTGCTCGGCGGCGCCGAGGGCAAGAGCGTCTACGTCCAGACCACCGACTCCAGCGGCAGCAAGTACGGCGGCACCACCATCTCCCAGTCGTTCACCGCCGCCGGATTCACCCTGGCCGGGGTGAACTCCGGGCTGCCCGCCGCCGCGCCGCCACCCGACTGGCTCCCGTACGTCAGCAAGATCATGACCTCGGACGGCGGGCAGCCGCCGGACGTCGTCGTCTCCGTCATCGCCGGCACGAAGTTCAACGTCGGCCTGTACGCGGCGCTGAAACGGGCCGGTTACCGGGGCGTGCTCACCGACGCCACCAGCTATGACACCGCCATCCTCAAGGACCGGGCCAGTGCCCAGGCGCTCGAAGGCGTGATCGCGGCGCCGATGTTCGAGCCGTTCGAGTCCACCGCCCCCGAGATCGCCCAGCTCAAGCAGGACGTCGAGCGGGTCGCCCCCGGCACCGCGCTCACCCAGCACCTGGCCATCGGCTACTGGGCCGCCGACATCTTCCTCGACCTGCTGGGCCGCACCGGCAAGGATCTGACCAGGGAGAAGTTCCTCCAGACGGCCAACGGCTCCTACGTCTACGAGAACGCCGGCTTCGGCCGGATCGAGTATCCGAAGGACCACACCGAGCCGAACGGCTGCGGCGCCCTGGTCAAGCTGGTCGACGGCGCCTTCCAGGTGGCCAAGAGCATGAAGTGCTTCGACAACGTGCCGCTGAAATGATCCTGGACTACGTGCTCAGCGGCCTGGTCACCGGCGCCGTCTTCGCGGTCATGGGATCGGGCCTGACGCTCTCGTACGCGGCCACCGGGGTGTTCAACTTCGCCCACGGCGCCATTGGCTTCCTCACCGCCCTGCTCTTCCACCAGCTGAACGAGGCCGGCCTGCCCGCCCCGCTGTCGGCGCTCGCCTCCGTCGCCCTGTTCGCCCCCGCCCTCGGCTACCTGCTGCACAAGGCCATGTTCAGGGGGCTCTCCCAGGCGGGCGAGACCGCTCAGATCGTGGCCACCATCGGGCTCACGATCGCGCTGCCCGCGCTCGGCCTGCTCGTCGTGGACGTGGCGGGGCTGCCGCCCGCGGACGCGACCGCGCTGCCGCGCGGCGTCGGGCCGCATCCGGCGCAGCCGTTCGACGTGCTCGGGGTGCGGCTGGACAGCGACCAGGTGATCACGTTCGCCGTCTCGGCGGTGGCGGCGGCCGGGCTGTGGGCGTTCATGCGGCACACGCCGTACGGGCTGCGCATGCGTGCCTCCGTCGACCGCCGCCGGCTGGCCACGCTGCGCGGCATCGACGCCGACGCCACCTCCGCGCTGGCCTGGATGCTCGGCTCGGGCCTGGCCGGCCTCGCGGGGGTGCTGGCCGTGTCGGTGCTGGGGCTGGACGCGACCGCGTACACGGTGCTGCTGTTCGCCTCGGCCACGGCGGCGGTGTTCGGGCGGCTGCGCTCGATCCCCTGGACGTTCGCGGCCGGGCTGGCGCTCGGCGTCGTGCAGAACCTGGTCGCCGGATACACCGACTTCCTCGAAGAGGTGACCGGGCTGCGCACGGCCGTCCCGGTGATCCTGCTGTTCGCCGGGCTCGTGCTGCTGAACAGGTCGCGCGAGCGGGTCGCCGGCAGCGCGGCCGAGGACGCGCCGCCGCCCGACCACCTCGCGGGGCTGCCGCCGTGGCGCCGGCGGCTGCCGTGGGCCCTGGGCGTGGCCGCGCTGGTGGCCTTCGCCTTCGCGGGCTCCGACTACTACGTGGGCGTCGCGGCGCAGGGGCTCGTCCTGGCGTTGATCTTCTGCTCGTTCGTCGTCGTCACCGGCATCGGCGGCATGGTGAACCTGGCCCAGGCCGCCTTCGCCTCGATGGCCGCGCTGACCTGCGGGTGGGCGTTCACGTCCGGGCTGCCGTTCGTCGTGGCGATCCTGCTCGGCGTGCTGGCCGCGGCGGCCGTGGGGATGCTGGTGGCGCTGCCCGCGCTGCGGCTGGGCGGGCGGGTGCTGACGCTGGCCACGCTGGCCATGGCGCTGCTGGCCGACCAGGTGCTGTTCCAGGTGGACGCGTTCAGCAACGGGACCATCGGCTGGCAGCTGCCCGCGCTCGGGTTCGGCCTCGCCGACACCTCCGACCCTCGGGTGCGGGTGATCGTGCTGCTCGCCCTGATCGGCCTGGTGGCGCTGCTGATCCGCAACCTGGAACGCTCGGCCTCGGGCCGGGCCATCCTGGCCGTGCGCTCCGCCCCGGCGGCGGCCACCACGTCCGGGCTGTCCGCGCCGCGCACCAAGATCGTGCTGTTCGCGCTGGCGTCGGCCGTCGCCGGGCTGGGCGGGGTGCTGTTCGCCATCTCCAAGGGCTCGATCACCGCGACCGACCTGCCGGCCTTCGCCGGGTTCGTCTGGCTGGCCGTGGTGGTACTGCAAGGGGTGCGGCGGGTCGGCGGGGCCGTGCTGGGCGGGCTCGTCGCGGTGGCCGTGCCCGAGCTGCTGGCCACATGGGACGTGTCCGCGCACGTCGGGGCCATTCTGTTCGGGGCCGGGGGGATGATCCTGGCCAAGCATCCCGACGGGGTGCTCACCCAGCTCGCCGAACTACGCCACCGTCGCCGCCCTCCGCCGGCCCCGCTTCCCCGCGTCCGGGAGGAGCCGCGGGTACGGGCGAGCAGCCCAGCGCTGTTCGCCATGGAGGGAGTCGTCACCGGATACGAGGACTGCACCGTCCTGCGCGGGGTGGACCTGACCGTCAACCCCGGCGAGGTCGTCGCCCTGCTCGGCGCGAACGGCGCCGGCAAGTCCACCTCCTGCGCCGTCGCCGCCGGAGACCTGCCGGTCGAGTCCGGCCGGATCCTGCTGGACGGCCAGGACGTCACCGCCTGGCCCGCCCACCGCAGGGCCCGCGCCGGCATTCTGCTGGCCCCCGAGGGCAGGGGCGTCTTCCCCGGCCTCACCGTCGAGGAGAACCTGCGCACCTGGCTGCCCGACCCGGGGCCGGTCTACGAGCGCCTGCCCCAGCTCGCCGAGCGCCGTACCATCCTGGCCGGCGCCCTGTCCGGCGGCGAGCAGCAACTGCTCACCCTCGCCCCCGCCCTCGTGCGCCCGCCCCGGGTGCTGATCGCCGACGAGCCGTCGCTCGGGCTCGCGCCGATGGTGGTGCGGCAGGTGTTCGACGTCTTCGCCGAGCTGCGCGCCCGCGGCGTCGCGCTGCTGCTGGTCGAGGAGAAGGCCACGGAGGCGCTGGCCATCGCCGACCGGGTGGTGTTCATGCGGCTCGGCCGCGTCACCTGGACGGGACCGCGCTCCGAGGTGGACAGCGAGCGGCTGACCGCCGCCTACCTGGGGGTGAGGTGACCGTGCTCGACGCGCAGGGCGTGCCTGACGGTGAGGTGAACGTGCTCGACGTGCGGGGCGTGTCGGTGGCCTTCGGCGGGATCAAAGCGCTGGACCAGGTCTCGTTCCAGGTCGGCGAGGGGCAGGTCTGCGGCGTGATCGGCCCGAACGGCGCCGGCAAGACCACGCTGTTCGACGTGGTGTCGGGCCTGCGCAGGCCGGGCGAGGGACGGGTGCTGCTCGACGGGCGCGACCTGACCGGGGTGTCGCCGGTCAGGCGGGCCAGGGCGGGGCTGCGCCGTACGTTCCAGCGCACCCAGGTCTTCGGCCGGCTCACCGTGGCCGGCAACGTGCTAGCGGCGCTCGACTGGCACGGCGGCGGTGGCGGGCTGGCCGCCGACCTGGTCGGCCTGCCCGCCCGGCGGCGGCTCGAACGCGAGCGCCAGGAGCGGGTGGCCGAGGTGCTGGAGCTGTGCGGGCTCACCCCGCTGCGCGACGCGTACGCCGCCGCGCTCCCCGTCGGCCGGCGCCGCCTGGTCGAACTGGCCAGGGCCCTGGCCGACCGGCCCCGGGTGCTGCTGCTCGACGAGCCCACCTCGGGACTGGACGCCGGCCAGAGCGAGCGCCTGGCCGAGGTGGTCGGCGGCCTGGACACGACCGTGCTGCTGGTCGAGCACGACATGGGGTTCGTCATGGGCACCTGCGACCGCATCGTGGTGCTGGACCTCGGCAAGGTCATCGCCACCGGCACCCCCGCCGAGATCCGGGCGGATCCGGTCGTCAGGGCCGCCTACCTGGGGTGAGGCGTACGTCGCGGGCCTACCATCGGGGGAGCAACCGCGTGGAAGGGAAACCGCATGGCATTCCACCCGAACCTCGATCCGGAGCTCCGTGCCGCGATCGAGCAGACGCCGCTGGTCTCGTTCGACTGGTCCACGATGTCGTACCAGGACCTGGCCGACCAGCGAGCCCAGATCACCACGATGCTGGCCGCGGCGCCCCCGCCCGACACGCGCGTCACGATCGAGGACCGCACCGTCCCAGGGCCCGAAGGGCAGCCGGACGTCCGGCTGCGGATCTACCAGCCGCCGGAGCCGGGGGAGGACAGGCCCGCCCTCTACTGGATCCACGGCGGCGGAATGATCATCGGTGCGCCCGAGATGGACGACGCCCTGATGATCGGCTACGTCGAACGGCTCGGCGTCGTCGGCGTCTCCGTGGACTACCGCCTCGCGCCCGACCACCCGCACCCCGCCCCCGTCGAGGACTGCTACGCCGGCCTCGCCTGGACCGCCAAGAACGCGGCCGAACTCGGCATCGACCCGGCGCGGCTCGCGGTGGGCGGCGCCAGCGCGGGCGGCGGCCTCGCGGCTGCCACCGTTCTGCTGGCCAGGGACAGGGGCGGGCCCGAGATCGCGTTCCAGCTGCTCGTCTACCCCATGCTGGACGACCGCAACACCACGCCCTCCAGCCACGAGTTCACCGAGGCCGTGGTCTGGGACAGGGGTGCCAACCTCTTCGGCTGGACGGCGCTGCTCGGGGACCGCATGGGCACCGACGACGTCCCGCCGTACGCGGCCCCGGCCCGCGCCACCGACCTGTCCGGCCTCCCGCCGGCGTTCGTGGACGTGGGGGAGCTGGAGGTGTTCAGGGACGAGTGCTTCGGCTACGCGCAGCGGCTGGTGCAGGCGGGGGTCTCCACCGAGTTCCACCTCTACCCGGGAGCGTTCCACGGCTCGGAGATGATGGTGCCGGACGCGACGCTCAGCGTACGCACCCGCCGGACCCGAGAGGCGGCCCTCAAGAGGGCACTCGGCCTCTGAGCCCGGCCCGGTCGATGCCGGGTGGGCGTCCACCCGGCGTCTGGAGCGCGGCAGGGTGCGCTTCGGTCTTGCAGGGCGTCGGCGACTCTTCATACTGAGGGAAGGGCAGGGGCAGGGAGCCTCGGCTGGAGGGGCGCATCTTGATCGTCGTGCATTCTGCCGACGGCAGTCGTAGGCTCGCGGTCGCGCAACGGGGTCTCATTACGGGCGGCAGCCCGGTCTTCTATCTTCACGGCACTCCGGGCAGCAGGGTAGGTCCACTCCCGAAACACGGCCTGCTGTACCGCCTCGGCATCCGCCTCATCACCTACGACCGCCCGGGATACGGGGATTCCGACCGGCATGTCGGGCGTCAGGTGGGCGACGTGGCGTCAGACGTGGCCACCATCGCCGACCGGCTCGGCCTCGACCGGTTCGCCGTCGTCGGCCGCTCGGGCGGCGGGCCGCACGCGCTGGCCTGCGCGGCGCTGCTGGGCGACCGGGTGACCCGGGCGGCCGTGCTGGTGAGCCTTGCCCCGCACGGTGCGGAGGGGCTCGACTGGTTCGACGGCATGGCCGAGAGCAACATCGAGGAATACCTCACGGCGATGGAGGGCCTGGCGCAGCTGACGCCGCGGCTCGTCGTGGCCGCGGAGACGATCAGGAAAGACCCCGTGCAGCTGGTGAACGCCATCTACGACGACCTGACGGAGGCCGACAGGGAGGTGGTGGCCGACACGGCTATCCGGCTGATGCTGGTGCAGAACTACGCCGAGGCGCTGCGCAAGTCGCCGGACGGCTGGATCGACGACGCCATCGCGTTCTGCTCGCCCTGGGGCTTCGATCCGGCCGACATCACCGTGCCGACGCTGCTGTGGCACGGAGCCGAGGACGTCTTCTCGCCCGCCAGCCATTCGCGCTGGCTGGCCGAACGCATCCCGACCGCCAGCGTCGCCATTCAGCGCGGTGTCGCGCACTTCCACGCCTTGCAGGTGCTGCCCGACCTGCTTCCATGGCTGGCGGGCCTGGCCCCCGCCGGCGGCTGAGCGCGGGCGGCTCAGCGCGGGCGGAGGGCGCCTGTCACCACGGCAGCGGATCCAGGTCGCGGCTCACCCGCCGCCAGTCGAGGACGGCGTTGATCAGGGGATGGGCCTCGCCGAGCACCCGGCGCAGGTGCACCAGCACCGCTTCGCGCAGCTCACGCGCCTCGTCGGCGCGGCGCAGGTCGCGCAGGGTGACCGCCAGGTTCGCCTCGCACGCGAGGGTGTCCGGGTGGAGCGGGCCTCGCCCCGGGGCATCGCGCAGCGCCGTCAGCAACTCCCGTTCCATGCTCTCCGCCTGGTCGTACTTGCCGAGGTCGGCCAGGCAGTTGGCCACGTTGATGGCGCAGACGAGCCGGAAGGGGTGCTCCTTGCCCAGCGTATCGGTAAAGCGGTTCAGGGTCCGTGTCCCGAGCGAGTAGGCGCCCGCGACGTCGCCGGTCTCGCGCTGGTAGATGACCAGGTTGTTCGCCGCGATGAGGGTGTACGGCTTCGTCGGCCCGAGCGTGGCCTCGAAGGTGTCCAGGACCTCTTCGGCCAGCCGGCGCGCGGCCTCCCAGTCGCCCGCGTCGCCCAGGTCGCCCGCGAGGTTGAGCCGGCAGATAACCGTGTCGGGATAGTCCGTCCCGTAATGCTGGACATACCGTTCGAGCGTCGACTCGGTGAGTTGTCCGGCCTCCGTCAGAGCGCCCGCCTTGCGCAGCGCGACCGCCAGGTTGCGTGCGGCACGCAGGGTGTCGACGAAGTCGTTGCCGAGGACCCGCTGGTATCGGTTCAGGACGTCCCGTAAGAGCTCCGCCGCTTTCAGGTATTCGCCCGCCTCGCGGATGTCCAGGGCGAGGCTCAGCTGGGACGACAACGTGTACGGGTGATCACTCCCGATGACGGCCCGCCGCCGGTCGAGCGTCTCCTGGTCGAGCCGCCTGGCCTCGTTGATCTGGCCCACGTGACGCAACGCGACCGCGAGGTTGTTGGCCGCGGTCAGGGTCCGTGGATGGTCGTCCACGAAGAGTTCCCTGGTCTGGTCGTAGGACTCCTGCTCCATCTGCAGCGACTCCTGCAACTGCCCGAGCGCACGCAGGTCCGCCGCCAGCCCCGCGGCCGTCATCAGCGTGTGCGGGTGCGGCTTCGGCAGCACGTTGAGCTGGTCCTCCATGATGGCCCGGTCGAGGTCGCAGGCCTCCTGGTACTTGCCCTGCTGACGCAATACGTTCGCCATCTGGAAGCGCAGGAACAGGGTCTGCCGGTCCACGTTGCCCAGTTTGTTGATCCACGCCTGCTCAAGACGCCGCCCCATGTCCAGGGCTCGGTCGAACTCGCCGCGCTTCCACCAGTAGCGGACCCGGTCGATGAGGAGCTGGCGCGTCTCCTCCTCGTCGCAGTCGTCCGCCTGGGACGGCGCGAGGTGCGGCCAGATCTCGTCGAACCGGCTCCAGTTCTCGGGGTCGTCGGTGTCACCCTCGCGCGGCCGGGCTCCGAGCAGGATCCGGTGCACGTCGTGCATGGTGTCCTCCTGCTCGTCTGCCGTCATGCGGTCACGGAGCACGGCCTGGACGAGCCGGTGCACCTGGACGGAGTTGTCGCGCTGGTCGACCTTGGCCAAGGCGAACCGGCTCAGCTCACGGACGAGCCGGCCGATCATGATCTTGTCGCGTAAGGTGTCGTCGTACTTGAGCAGGCACTTGACCGTCTCGTCGCCGTACAACATGGACAGGGACACCGGCTCCGGTGCGAAATAGGACAGCAGTTCGAGCAGGCGGACCGCGGCGGGGGAGCGCTCCCTGAGCCGGTCGAACGAGACGTTCCACGTCAAAACCACCGGTTTCGGGTAGTTCAGCGTCTCGCCGAGTGCCAGCGTCGCCGCGGGCTGGCGGTTCAGGGTCTCGACGTACTCGTCGACGTCCATCCCCGTCTCCTGCAGCCACGCGCCGGCCTGCTCGATGGCCAGCGGCAGGTCTCCCAGCGCCTCGGCGACCCGGCCCGCCTCGTCGTCGGTCATGCTCGGGACCCGCCGCCGCAGGTGCTCCAGGCTCTCCTCGCGGGTGAAGACGTCGATCTGGAGCGGAAGCGCGGCCTGCTCCCATGCCTGGTGCCGGGACGTGATCAGCACGTGGCCGGAGGGCCCTCCCGGAAGGTAGTCGCGCAACTCGACCGGGTTGTCGGCGTTGTCGAAGATCAGCAGCCAGCGCTTGTAGGGCTCGCCCCGGCGCAGCGCGTCGCGGGCGGCCTGGGCGGCCTCGGCCACGTTGTCGCCGACGCGCAGGCCCAGCCTGACCGCCAGGTTCGCCATGGCGCCGTTCAGCAGCTCGGACTGCTCGGCGGAGATCCACCAGACCACGTCGTAGTCGGCCATGTAGCGATGGGCGTACTCGATGGCGAGCTGTGTCTTCCCGACGCCGCCGAGACCGTACAGGGCGGCCTGCGTCACGACCGTCTGGGAGCCGCCGCCTTCGCCGACGAGTTGCTCGCGCAGGCGTTGCAGCACCTCGCCGCGCCCGGTGAACGTGGCGTTCCTGGTCGGCAGGTCCAGCACCGTCGGCTGACGCCCGGGGTAGCGGGGGCCGGCCACGGCGCCGGTGGTCTCCGTCGGCTGCCCCGGCCGGTCGAGAGTGCGGAGCAGCGCGGCCTTGGCCTGCTCCTCCTCCAGGCGGACCAGGTCCAGCGGCGTCGGGTCGGCGTACGGCATGGACAGCCGGACGTCGGCGATGCGGACGGGGATGAGCTGCCCGCGCGACTCCGTGAGCTGGACGCCCGACATGGACTGCCAGATCTCGCGGGCCTGCGCCGAACGGAGGTAGGCGGGCGACAGGAGCGCCAGGATGCGCGCGGCGTCGTCGATCGAGCCCGGGTTCCGAGCCCCCTCCTCGTCCTGGCCGGTCAGGGGATGCGGATGGACCCGCAGGCCGGCGCCGACGAGGACCGCCTTGATCCAGTCGTACCAGAGCCGGTCCTCCGGCACGTAGCTGATGTAGACGTCCATCAAGGTCGCCGGGCGCCGGCGGCGGAACAGGTCGCGATAGTGCTTCCTGGTCTCTTCCTTCATGGCGGGCAGGCCGCGCACCTCGCCGTCGCTGATCACGTCCGCGAGCCGCTCATAGGCGGCCAGCAGCGAGGCGGGCGAACCGGGCGCGTCGCCGAAGGTCGCCAGCGTCTCCTCGTACGCGTAGAACGGCTTGTACGGGATCTCCACCGCGCCCCAGTAGGTGATCGCCTCGTCGCGGCTCATGCCGGTCGGGAAACGCGCGAACTTGCTCCTGGCGAACGCCCGCCCGGCGTCCAGCTTCTCCTTCTCCGCGTCGTCCACCCGCATCGGCACCGGCAGGATGCGGATCCCCCGGGCCGGGAACCGGTCGGCGACCTGCGTGGCCACGTCGGACGCGCCCTCGATGCTCTGGTCGGACAGGGTGAAGCAGGTGACGAGGACGTGGGGGAAATGCTCCGTGGTGATGTCGGAGATGTCGCTCACGCCGGTCCTGCTGTCGATGAGCACGTAGTCGTACTCGGCGCTCATGTCGTCACGCATGGCGTCGAGGAACTGCCCGCCACCGTAGCTGTCGTAGAAGGTGTCCCAGTCGAACCGGGCCACCAGGGACGAGTAGTCGCGATTCTGCCGCCCGGCCGACAGGAAGTCGATGGAGCCGTCGCCGGGGAAGTCATCCCAGTCGATCGACACCACGTGCTGCCGGACCCGCGCGTAGTCGCGGTGCCAGTCGTCTGGGCGCGACTCGTTCCTGCGGGCGGCCCAGGCGTACTCGGTGATCAGCTCGATGACTCCGGGCGTGCTGACGATCTTGTCGCTGTCGAGGAACGGGCGGAAGAACTTGTGCAGGCCCGGCGACTCCAGGTCCCAGTCCACGGTCAGCACCCGGTGCCCGTTCGCGGCGAGGATCCAGGCCACGTTCGACAGGGCCATCGTGCGTCCCGTGCCGCCCTTGTAGGAGTAGAAGGTGATGATCCGCCCGTTACGCGCTTCCGTCATCACGTTCCCCCGGATTCTCTGGTGGCTGCCATGTGATTCGGTCCCTGCGTCTGGGTGGTGGGTCTCCCGGCTCCGGTCGCGGCGGAAAGGCCGGGGTGTCGCGCAGGTAGGGCTTGGAGACCGTGAAGACCACCTGCCGCAGGGCCGCCGCGAACTGGCCGAACGCCAGCGTCCCCTTGGCCGCCTCCCTGGCCAGCAGCCGCCCCCGCTCGATCCGCGTGGGGGCC
Organism: Nonomuraea maheshkhaliensis; assembly: GCF_039529435.1. Classification (NCBI taxonomy): domain Bacteria; kingdom Bacillati; phylum Actinomycetota; class Actinomycetes; order Streptosporangiales; family Streptosporangiaceae; genus Nonomuraea; species Nonomuraea maheshkhaliensis. The sequence goes on along the minus strand of NZ_BAAAMU010000014.1, from coordinate 115,517 downwards.
AGGGCGCGCAGGCCGGCTCTGATCCGGTCCGTGGCCGCGGCGAGCTGCTCGTCGTCCTCGTGCCACGGGATCACCAGCCCCACCCAGGGATGGCTGCTGCGGCGCAGGTACGACAGAGCCGCCTGGTATCCCGGCATCAGCACGACCCACGGGTCGAGCAGGACGACGCCCGGCGAGGCGGGCCCGTCCGGCTTCAGCAGGTCCTCGCCCTGCTCGGCATACGACCACAGCTCCGGCTCGAAGCCGAGATCGCGGACGATGTCCGCCGCCAGGCCGGCGATCGGCTGGTCGCACTGCGGATAGTACGGATTCCAGTCGGTCGCGGAGGCGCCGTAATGCCGCTGATTGCGGTGCGGCGGAAGCGAATCCCGGGTCGGCGCCAGCACCACGATCTGGAATCTGCGGCCCCGGTCGGGCACGAACGCGCTTTTCAGCGAGGTGAAATCACACGGTTTCCCCGGCGGTAACGGCGTCTTCTTCGCCAGATTGACGATACGGTGGGCCAGGGTGTCGACGACGGATTTATAATGATCGCGATATCTGTTCAACTTGATCAGGCCGTAGATGCCGCGCTCCTGGTAATGCGTCCCCAGGGCGGGGTCGTGAAACTGTATCGGATGAGCCATCTCGGGTAACTCGTCCGGCCTGACCGGAATCCAGAAGGCGGGTACCACGACCTCGGGCAGATCCGGCCCCTGGCCCATATGGCGCTTGCGGCGCAGGTCGAATGCCGCCCATTCCTTGCCGCACGGTTCGCTGTCGAAATAGCGCGGCGAGTAAAGCGGGACGAATACGCGGCAGGTGGCCAGCTCCTTGGCCAGCCGCTCGTTCCAGGCTGCCCCGACGTTCAGCTCCTGGTCCATGAACCCAGGAGAGGCCCCGGCCGGCAGGCGGCTGATCTGCATGATCTCCTGGCACAGCGCCCGGTAGAACTTGGTGACCCACAAGTTGGGGTCGGGGTCTTTCGCGGAGATCCGCGGAGTGCGCGCATAGCTGAGGAAGAAGTATGGCTGATGATGCTCGTCCGAGCTGGGGATACTGGCCACCCGCGCCTCCACACGCACATTGCGCCGGCACGCCGGGCCGTACGAATCGAGTTGCTCCCTAGGCGGTTTAGTCTAACCCTTCTCTATCCGGCGGCGCTTCGCACGAAACCATTGCTCCGCGAATTGGACTGCATCGGCCATGGAGAAGATCCGGCTGTTCGCGTCGCCCACCATGCCCGAAACCACCTTTACGTCGCGCTCCATATCGGTGCCGCACAGGGCGAAGTCCGAATCGTCGAGAAGCACGTCGCTGTACTGAAACCACGATGCTTTTCCGGCGTCACTCACCTTGCATCTGTAGAGCATTGTCGGCGGCTGCTCGGTGTAGGTGTACTCGGCCAGGTGGAAGGCGGAGCACCGGTCGTAGCCGACGCCGAGGAGCAGGACCATGGCCTTGCTGTCGACCATCTTCCCGAGCGGCGAGAGCAGGCCCAGATGGTGATCCCGGGGATGATCGGCCATCAACCGGCGGGCTTGGGCGCCCACCGCGGCGAACGACGTCTGCGGATGGTCGCTGCGCACCGACCGGCGATGCGTGCGCACCTCCTCGGAGAACAGACCGCATTCGATGGACGGCGTGGTGCGCGCCTCGAACGCGGGCATGCTGTCGTGGTAACGATCGACGGCCTCGCCCGACAGGTCGCGGATCGCCTCCCGGTAGACGCGGGAGGTGGTCGAGTTGCTGGACGTGAACGTGGGCACCACCACCGTGCCCTTGCGCGGCCCGAGAGCGGTGAGGAGCGCGGCCATCAGCGTGGCCGGTCCTGCCTTCATCCGGCCGATCGCTCTGAGCGAGGTGTGGACCAGGATGGTCTGCCCCTCCTCCAGTCCCAGTCCGCGAAGCTGGGCGGCCAGAGAGGCGGCGGTGTGGGAGGGCGCGCGGCGGTTCGTGTCGGCGATGAACGGCCGGAAGACCGTTCGGGCCGCGATGGGACGGGCAAGGGGGAACCGGCGGCCTTCAGTTCGCGGTGTGCGCTCGCGTGGCAGGGGCGGGCCGGGCATGGTCGGCCCCCGTCACCGCGCGGCCAGGCTGTCGCGCGCCGTCTCGACCAGCAGCTTCGCCAACTCCGGCAGGTCGCGGGCGCTCAAGGCGTCGAGTGCGGTGATCAGCTCTCCCGGGCCGGAGGATGGGCCCTGCCAGCCGAGTGTCGCCAGCGCACCGTAGACCTCGTACAGGCGGCTCTCCACGCCTGGATCGTCGATGGTGACGCCGAACATGTCGAAGAGGGCGCCGAGCTGGGCGCCGTAGAAGCTTCGGGTCGCCGCTGCGGCGAGCGTGGCAGGGTCGGCGGGCTCGGAGACACCCACCGCGCCGAAGGCCTGACGGCTGAAGTGCGACGTGTCCCGCGTGCCCGACAGTGGCGTGATGACCTGGACTCCCGCCGTGAGCATGGAGGACTGCCGCGGGTGTGCCCGCAGCAGCTCGTCCGTCAGCTCGAACGTCCACGGCCAGGAGAGGAACTCCTCCTGCCGCAGCCGCTGCCGGGGCGGCACGCCGAAGCAGTCACGGTAGGGGTCCACGTCGTCGAACACGAGCTCGGTGTCCGACATCGCGATCGAGCGCACCGGCTCCCATTCGGGCGCCTCGGTGTCGAGCCAGCGGCCGTCTTCCCCGCGCATCGCCAATGACTTCTCGCCCGCGGTGACGACCGTGACCGGGCCGTCGGCGGTCACCCTCATCCTGCCCACGCCGGGCAGCTGCACGAAACCGTCACGGGCCGGAACGGCCATTTCGGCCGCGATACCGGCGAACAGGGCCACCGTCATCGCGACGGAGGCGAGGTAGGGCCGGTGACGCTCGTCGCCGACGGCCTGGCGCGCCCAGGTGCGTACGTAGGGGTAGTCGAAGACCCGGTCGACGGCGGGGCGGTGCTCCTGATCCAGCCGGCTCAGCAGTTTCCATTCGGCGCTGCCCGCACGGCCGGCGCCGATCTTGGACACCCGCATCCGGGTCAGGCTCCGCTGGGCGGCGGACAGCTGGGACAGGTCGGCCGGGCCGGCGGTCGCGGCGGCGAAGCGTTCGAACGTCGCCCGCGTCAGCTCGTGGGCCGGCCGGGCCCTGTTCTGAATGTGGGGGATGAGGACGCGCAGGTCGGAGCAGAAGACCGAGGGATTGTCGAAACCGTTGCCGGTGCGGTAGCGGTGGGCGAAGAGGCCACCGCCGCAACTTTCGACGATCGGGCAGCTCCGGCACGTGGCGCTCAGCGCGTGCAGCCCCTGCTGCCTGGCCTGCACCCCTTGATGCTCGGCCACGTCGTCGAGGGAGTGCCCGGCGGCGTCGAGGCCTGTCGCCGGAGCGCCGTCGAAAGCGATCTTGAGCGAGTCGGCCTGCTCGTAGGAGCCGTCGGTCTCGATGGTGACGAGATCGCTCGGTGTCAGCCCCAGGGACTCGGTCCCGCTCGATCCACCGGCGGCCATGAGGGCGAGGGAGTCGAACATTCTGATCGAGAACGGCCGGTCGTCCGCCCGCCAAATATCATGGACGACGCGCAGCCAATCGGCATATTCGGTTTCCTGCCCGGGAGTCCGCAAAGGGGGATCGTCCCAGGTCGCATGCGGTAGGAGAAAGTCTATGCGGGGCGGATCGAGCTCTTTCAGAGCGCGATAAACCGCCTGCGGATCATTTCGAACGTCGATCGTGCAGAGAATTCCCGCATAGATTTCCGGATATGAGCGCCGCAGCAGGTTGATCGCTTTGATCACCTTGTCGTGGCTGCTGCGCCCATTCAGATATCTCCGATGCCGGTCGTTCGCTGCTTTGTCGCCATCGAGCGAAACGCCGACTTTTATGCCATAACGCCGAAAAAGACGACAAAACGTGTCGGTGAGTAGAACGCCGTTGGTGTGGATCCGCAGATCGAGATCGGTCACCTCGTCGAGTTGCCGGCGCAACTCCGCGGCGATCCGCTCTATTCTGGGCACACCGGCGAGCAGAGGCTCGCCGCCGTGCAGAATCACGTGCAGACGTTCTATAGCATGGGTGCGCGCGTGCTCGGCGATGCGCCGCGCGACCTGGCCGATCGTCTCGTCGGACATCACCACCGGCTTTGATCGCCACGACTGGTCCGCGGCTTCAAAGACATAGCAGTGGTCGCACGCCAGATCGCACCTGCTCGCGATCTTCAGCACGAATTGTCGGAACGGAACAATGGAGGCGCTCATGCTAGAATCGGTTCAACTCATATGGAAGAGTTGAATGAGACCTCGAAGCGGTCTGCCTCCTCGGTGGGCTCGGCAAGATGGGCTAGCGTCATGGTGGTGCAGTCGATGACGTTCGACCGGAAGACAGAGTTGTCCATGGCTTGACCTATTCGCGGAGATGTGGATGTGTCAGTCTGGGTGAAGAGGCTGACGCATGGAGTAACACCCTCTGGTGATCCATGTGGTGTTGGGCGGCGCCGCGGAAGCAGCAGCGTCGCCTTCCGCATAGCATAGCCCTTCGGAGAGCACGTCTGGCCACCGCATTCAACAGTCGCGGGCGTGTTGTTACCTACTCCGCAGTTACAGGCTTACACGCTGGCTTAACGTTGCCCTCGGCAAGAACGTGTAAATATCCTCACACTGTCCATTTGTTGCGATATGGGGTTCAGAGTGCCGATTTGCGTGCTTTTGTAGCTTCGGCCTGGTCATTACACCAAGCGTGCGCTAGGTTGGTTTCTGTGGATCTCGACTACTCCCCGGCTGAGCAGGGCTTTCGTGCAGAGGTTCGCGGATGGCTCCGGGAGCACGTGCCGGAGTCGCTGCCGTCCATGGACACCCCGGAAGGCTTCGCGGCGCACCGGGACTGGGAGGCGCGGCTGGCCGAGGCGCGGTTGTCCGTTGTCTCCTGGCCCGAGGAGTACGGCGGGCGCGGTGCCTCGCTGGTCGAGTGGCTGATCTTCGAGGAGGAGTACTGGGCCGCCGGTGCTCCCGCGCGCGTTACCCAGAACGGGATCTTTCTGCTGGCACCCTCCCTCATGAGGTTCGGGACGCCCGAGCAGCGGGCGCGCTGGTTGCCCAGGATGGCCAGAGGGGACGACGTGTGGGCGCAGGCGTGGTCGGAGCCGGAGGCCGGCAGTGACCTGGCCGCCCTGACTTCGCGCGCCGAGCCCGTGCCGGGCGGCGGCTGGCGGCTCTACGGGCACAAGACGTGGAGCTCGCGTGCCGCGTACGCCGGCCATGGGTTCGGGCTCTTTCGCACCTCCGGGACGCGGCACCGCGGGCTGACGTACTTCCTGTTCGCCATGGACGAGGTGGAGGTGCGGCCGATCGCGCAGCTCGACGGTCTGCCGGGCTTCGCCGAGCTGCGGTTCGACGGTGTGTACGTTCCGGACTCGATGGTGCTGGGGGAGGTGGGCGAGGGGTGGCGGATCGCGATGGCGACCACCTCGTCGGAGCGCGGCCTGACCCTGCGCAGCCCCGGCCGGTTCCTGGCCACCGCCGATCGGCTCGTCGCGCTGGCGCGTGACGCCGATCCCGTGCTGGCCGACCGGGCCGCCAGGTGCTGGGTGGAGGCGGAGGCGTACCGGCTGCACACGTTCGGGACGGCGCGGCGGATCATGGCGGGGCAGGAGCTCGGGCCCGCGGCCAGCATGGGCAAGATCTTCTGGTCCGAGCTGGACCTGCGCATGCACACGCTGGCCCTCGACCTGCTGGGGGACCGGGCCGAGGGGTGGCTGGACGGGTTCCTGTTCTCGCTGGCCGGGCCCATCTACGCCGGCACGAACGAGATCCAGCGCAACATCGTCGCCGAGCGGGTCCTGGGGCTGCCACGATGAACTTCGGATTCACGGGCGAACAGCTCGCCCTGGGCGCGACCGTACGCGACGTGCTGCGCGCCCACTGCCCGCCCGCCGCGCTGCGCTCCGAGCGGCGGCCCGCCTGGGAGCAGCTCGCCGAGCTGGGGTTCTTCGGGCTGATGCTGCCGCCCGAGGCCGACGGGCTGGGCCTCGGGCTGGCCGACGTGCTGCCCGCGCTGGAGGAGACCGGGCGCGCCTGCCTGCCGGGCCCGTTCGCCGACACGGCGGTGGTGGCCGGGCCGCTGCTGGCCGAGGTTCCCGGGCTGGCCTCGGGTGAGGTTCGGGTGGCGGTGCTGCCTCCTGGGCAGGCTTACGTCGCCGATGCCGACCTGGCCGATCTGCTGGTGCTGTCCGGTCCCGAGGGGTTGCGGCTGGCGCGGGGGAAGTCGGCCCGCCTGGTACGCAGGGACGGGGTGGATCCGTGCCGGCCGTTGTTCGAGGTGGAAGCGGAGGAGCCTGAGGAGGAGCCCGACGCGCTGGACGGCTCTGCCGAGCACCTGCTGGCCCGGGGGGCTGTGGCGACCGCGGCGCAGCTCGTCGGGGTCGCGAGGCAGCTGCTCGACGTGAGTGTTCGGCATGCTCGTGTGCGGACGCAGTTCGGGGCGGCGATCGGGTCGTTCCAGGCGGTCAAGCATCAGCTCGCCGATGTGGCCGTGGCGGTGGAGTTCGCGGCGCCGTTGGTGTGGCGGGCGGCGTTGTCCGTGGACAGGGACAGTGGGGATGGGTTGTTCCCTGGGCGGGACGCCAGTGCGGCCAAGGCCGCCGCTGGGGAGGCCGCGACGTTGGCGGCGCGGGTGGCGTTGCAGGTGCACGGGGCGATCGGGTATACGGAGGAGCTGGATCTGCGCTTCTGGCTCGCCCGCGCCTGGTCCCTGTCGGCCGCGTACGGCACCACCGCCTTCCACCGCGAACGCCTGCGTGCCGCGATCACCGGCGGCGACCCCCGGAGGTACCCGTGAAGTTCGGCGTCCCCCTCGGCCTGCTGCATCCCGCAGCCTGGAAGGACGTGGCGGTGGCGGCCGACGAGCTGGGGTTCGAGTCGGTGTGGCTGCCGGAACATCTCGTCTTCGCCACTGACCTGTCCCTGGCCGTCTACCCGGGCACGTCCGATCCGGGGATCAAGCCGCAGACGCCCCTGTTCGACGCGCCGGCGTACCTGTGCTGGCTGGCCGCTCACACCACCCGCGTCCGGCTCGGCACGGCCGTGCAGCTCCTCGCGCTGCGGCATCCGTTCGTGTCGGCCCGCGCGTTCGCCACCCTCGACGTGCTCTCCTCGGGACGGGCCATCTGCGGGGTCGGGGCCGGCTGGTACCGGGGGGAGTGGGACGCGGCCGGAGTGCCGTTCAACACCAGGGGAGCGCGGCTGGACGAGGCGATCGAGGTGGTGAGGCGGCTCTGGAGCGAGCCCGTCGTCGCCCACAGCGGGCGGTTCTACTCCTTCGCCGAGGTCGCCTTCGAGCCCAAGCCGGTGCAGGCGCGGCTGCCCGTGCTCGCGGGCGGTGAGTCGCCCGCGGCGCTGCGCAGGGCGGCGCGGCTGTGCGACGGGTGGATCAGCATGCCGCACACGCTGGAGTCGATCAGGCCGCAGATCGAACGGCTGGGGGCCGGGGTGCCGGTGACGGCGCACGCGTACGAGCTGGCCGGGCCGGACGAGGTGGCCGGCTGGGCGGCGCTCGGGGTGGAACGGCTGATCGTACGGCCGTGGACGCGGAGCAGGGATGCGGTGTCCCGATTGTCCGGCTTCGCTGAGGAGTACGGGGTTGGGGGAGGAGGCCTCGCCTGATCGGGCCGGGCAGGTCCGCTGCCTTGCCTCGCAGGCCGCGGTCCGGTCTCGCAGGTCTCCGCTCGCCTCTGGGCATGGGTGATCGATGAGGTCGTCGAGACCGCTCGCAGGGTGGGTGACCTTGCTCGGGCCGCTCGTCGGAGGTCGGCCGCTCAGGTTGCTCGGGCTGCTCGGAAGGCCGGGCGAGGCCGCTCGGGCTGCTCAAGCGCGGTGGCGGCCTCCGCCGGTCAGCTGGCGGTCGTCGTCGAGGGGGCGGCGGCGGCTTCTCGGCGGTGCGTCGGCGGGCCGGTGGAGGTCCGGCGAGCGGCGGTGGCGGCGGCCTCTGGGCGGGAGGTCGGGGGAGAAGGCGAGCGGCTCATCGGCGGCGTGGCGTCGCCGGCGGCCCCGGTACGTCGCGCCGGGCACGTCGGGGGAGTCACTGCCGCGCCTGCCCAGGGCTGGAGCGACGGCGTCCCCGCGCCTGCCCGGGGGTGGCGTGAAGGCGTCCCTGTCCCTGGTGGGTGCGGCGGAGGCGTCGGGAGTTCCTCCGCGCCTGGTGGCAGGTGGGGTGAACAGGTCGCCGCGCCTGCCCGTCGGCGGGGCGAAGGCGTCGAACGTGCTGGTCGCGCCGGGGATGACGATGCGGTCGAACGAGCCGGTGTCGACCACGCGCTGCAGCGGGCCCGTGTCGAGGACGACCTCCATCGGGCCGGTGTCGTCGGTGAAGGTGAAGCGGTCGCGGTCGAAGTCCGGCTCGTACGGGTCTGCGTCGAAGGCCGGCGTGTACGGGGACGGGCCGGTGCCGTGGTGCTGGGAGCCGTGGCGGTGCGATCCCGGACCGAAGCCCTGGCGGTGGGCGGCGTGGCGCTGGGAGCCGGAGGCGTGGTGGGACCCGGGGGAGTGATGGGAGGCGGACGGCTGGAGGGAGGCCGCGTCCGTGGACAGGTCGAACGGCCTGGTCTCCAGGGGCAGCTTCCGGTGCCTGGCGCCCCGGCCGGTGGCTCGGATGACGGCACTGGAGTCGGCCATGCCGGACTCGACGGTGTGGCGGTGGAAGGCGTCGTTCCGGGGGCCGGCCCGGTGGGAGGCGGCGGTGGTGGGCCGGCCGGTGCCGTCCCGGAAGGCGGAGTCGAGGGTGCCGTCGTGGTGGGCGGCGAAGACGTCGGCGGCGGTGGTCAGGCGGGTGCCGTCCTGGTAGGCGGCGAAGACGTCCGAAGCCGTGGGCTGGAGGGTGTCGTCTTGGAAGGCGGCGAAAAGGTCGGAGGCGGCGGGCTGGAAAGTGGCGCCCCGGTAAGCGGCGAAGACGTCCGAAGCGGTGGGCTGGAGGGTGTCGTCCTGGAACGCGGCGAAGACGTCCGAGGCGGTGGGCTGCAGGGCGTCCGAGGCCTTCAGCGAGGCGAGGGCGGCCGACGTGGCGAGGCGGTCGGCGCTCTCCTTGAGCTCTGCCGCGAGCAGGCTGTCCGCCGTCTCCACGCGCCGCGTCGCGGTCACCGGCAGCAGGGTCGTGCGGCGACGGCGGCGCCGGCGCTTCACGCGGGACGGGCGCGCCGGCTTGCCGGCGCCGGCAGCGGTGGAGGAAGCAGCGGCGGGGCCGGCCTTCGCGGTGACCGGAGCGGTCCCGGAGGCGGCAGCGGCGGCGGTCGCAGCGGCGGCTCCAGCGGTGGTCCCGGTGGTGGTGGCGGCCCCGAGGCGCAGGCGGCGGGTCTTGGCCACGGCCAGCAGCGCCAGCCCGGCCACCAGCGCCGAGCCGATCAGCGTCGGGGAGTCGATGGCGGGCAGCGGCCCGGTGGCGGAGGCGTCCGTGTGGGAGGGGAGCGGGTCCGAGGTGGCCGCCTCCGTGTCCGCCGTGGTGGGTTTGGCGTGCTTGCCCTTCTTGACCGTCGTGGGGGACGGCGCCGCGCCGCTCTGCGGGCTCGTTTTCGCAGTGGCGGAGTCGGAGACGGCGCCGGACGTGGCATCGGAGCCGGAAGAGGCATCAGAGGGGCCGGGCGATGCGTCGGCGGAGGGCGAGTCGGGCGTCTTGTGCGAGGTCGACGGCGTGTCGGAGTTCGGCGTGGCGGGCTGGACGCGGCCCTGCGCCTCCTCCGGCGTCTGCCCTTCAGTCTGGCCCTTGGCCTGCGCCTCGTCGCCCGTGGGGGTCTGGGACTGGAGCCGGTCCAGCGGAGTCCGTCCGGCGAGGGCCGCGTCGGAGCGGGGGATCATGGCGGTCAGCTCGTCCGGGGCCAGCGTGCCGGTCTTCTCGCCCGGTTCGGACGCCTGCTGCTCGGCCTTCTTCTTCCTGGCCTCGGCCCGGTCGAGGCGGGCCTTGATGCGCTGGGGGTAGCCGTACCCGACCACCTTGCTCGTGTCACGTTCCTTGCGCTTGGCGACGCCCCCGTCGATGTTGCCCTCGATGGTGGAGATGCGATCGCCCCTGACCTTCGTCACGACGCCGACGTGGTCGATGTGGTCGATGCTGTTACTGCCGCTCCAGTCGTAGAAGACGAACGCGCCGACCTGGGGTTTCTTGCCCCACGCCCCTTGCTCCTTGAACCACTCCGCGTGCGCGACCGTCCACGCGAACTGCCCCATCCAGTCCTCGTAGCCGAGCTTGTGCGCGGCCCAGGAGAGGTACATGTCGCACCACGGCGCTGAGGTGTAGTCGGCGTCGAACTCGACGTTCTTGCCGTACCAGTGGCCGAACTTGGTGTAAGAGCCCGACTTCTCGGAGTATCCGAGCTGGCTTTCGAGCAGTTCGATGTACTTCTGGATCTCTGGCGTCATGGAAGTGTGGGGAAACCTTCCGGGCAAGTCCGGATTCGGCCACGCAGCACTGGGTAGAGGGAGGGCCCAGTGACTGGTGTGACGAAACCGGAGACCTGTCGTCTTCCGTGCTGTGTGAGGTTATCGTGTTGTAACCCCAGGTCAAGCACGTTCCAAGAGAGACCCATGTCTCTCCCAAGGTGGAACCGCAGGTCAGCGATGCTGCCAGAATTGTCCTCGCCTAGGTGGTTTAACCGTTAAAGATCTACCTTGGGGTGAGATCTTAGTATCCTGCGCCCGTCAGCAGCCCACCGTCCACCGTGACCTCGGTGCCCGTGCAGTAGCTGGCCTTGTCGGAGGCCAGGAACGCCACCACGTGCGACACCTCGACGGGCTTGGCGAAGCGCTTCATCACCATCGACTTGACGAATGCCTCGCCGTCCACCTCGGCCATGATCTCCGGGTCCAGGGCCATCGGGGTGTTGATCGCGCCGGGGTGCACCGAGTTCACCCGGATCTTGAACCTGGCCAGCTCCCGCGCCGCCGACTTGGTGACGCCCCGGATGCCGAACTTCGACGCCGAGTACGCCGACAGCCCCTCGGCCCCGACGTAGCCCTCGATCGAGGAGACGTTCACGATGGAGCCGCGCCCGGCCGCCTTCATGGGTTCGATGACGGACTTGACGCCCAGCCAGGTGCCCTTGAGGTTGACGCCGATCACCCGGTCGAAGTCCTCGGGCGACATGTCGGCGATACGCCGAAATTTCAGGATCCCGGCGTTGTTGACCAGCACGTCGAGGCGTCCGTACACCTCCACCGCCGTCCCCACCGCCCGCTCCCACTCCGCGGCGCTCGTCACGTCGTGCCGCACGTACGTGGCTCCCGTCTCCTCCGCCAGGGCCTTGCCCTCCTCCTCCAGCACGTCCCCGAACACCACCCGCGCGCCCTCCTCCAGGAACAGCCGCACGTGCGCCGCCCCCATGCCGCGCGCCCCGCCGGTGATCAGCGCCACCTTGCCGTCAAGCAACCCCATGACATCCTCCTGCCGCGACGGCCACGGCGGCCGCCTCCATGGTGCGGTAGACGGGGATCCCCGCCGCCGCCGCGATCCGCCCGACCTCGTCCTCGACGCCCGGAGGCGCGCAGTCGCCGTTCCTGGTGACCAGGCTGATCCTGGTGCCGGGCCGGTCGGCCTGGGCCGCGGCCAGGGCCCGCGCGTAGGCGTACAGGGGCTCGCCCGGATCTCCGTGCGCGCTCGCGTACGTGAAGAAGGCCTGAACGTTCACGTGCGCCACCACGTCCGCGTACGGGACCCCGAGTGCGTCGATCACCTCGGCCGCCAGCCCGGCCCGGCCCATCGGGCCCACGGGGACCTCCAGCGGGTTGCCGGTCGCCACCACGCCGAGCCCGGGCAGCGCGTCCAGGCGGTCGCCGGGCAGCGGGGCGAGCCGCACCCCGGCCCGGTCGAACGCGTCCGCCGCCAGCACGCTCGCCCCGCCGCTCGGCCCCACCACCAGGACCTCGTCCCCGTGCACCGTGCGCGTCCCGTGGGCCTGGAAGTAGGCGAGCACGCCGATCAGGTCGTCCTGGCTCGTCACCAGCGCCGCCCCCGACTGCTCGGCCACCGCCTCCCAGATCCGCAGGTCGCTCACCAGCCCGCCCGTGTGGGAGGCCGCCGCCCGACGTCCCTGCCCGCTGCGCCCGCCGACCAGCAGCACCACGGGCACGGGCGCGTCACGCAGGGCCGCGTACAGCTCACGTCCGTTCTTCGGATCCTCCAGGTACAGGCCGACGGCGCGCGTCTCGGGGTCGCGCGCCAGCCAGCGCAGCAGCTCGGCGGGGGTGACGTCGGCCGCGTTCCCGACGGTGGCGACCCGGCTGAACGCCAGCCCGCGCCGCTCGCCGACCTTGATCACCTCGCCGGCCAGCCCGCCGCTCTGCGAGATCAGCGCGACCGTCCCCGCCGGTCCCAGGCCGCCGCCGACGAACGTCTGCCGGCCGCGCGGGCAGTAGACGCCCATGCAGTTCGGCCCGAGCAGGCGCGTGCCCGCCTCCCGCGCCGCCGCGACCAGCTCCGACTCCAGCTCCGGCCGCCCGGCCTCGCCGAAGCCGCCGCTCATCACCTGCACGAACGGCACTCCGCGCGCCTGCCGCACCACGTCCGCGCAACGCTCCGCGGGGACGGCGACCAGCGCATAATCCACCTCGGCCGCGGCGAGCGAGGGCACGGCCGGCACCCCGCTCACCTCGGCGGCCGTGGGATGCACGGCCACCAGCGGCACACCGGCTGCCTGGTAGAAACCGAGGAACATGTTGCCGAAGTTCGGCCGCGACGTGGACGCGCCGACCACGGCCACCGCGCCGGGCTCGAACAGGGGCAGGAAGTCCGTGACCGAGTCGTTCGATGGGCTCTCGGCTTCGGCGGGTATGTCCGGCACATACCTGGCGTCGACCGCGATCACGCCCGACGGGCCGGCGATGACCGGGTTCAGCTCGAACTCGCCCAGCTCCAGCCGTTCCCACAGCCCGCCGGGCCCGCCGGCCGTCATGAGCAGCTCGACCACCGCGTCCAGGTCCACGGGCGGGCCGCCGCGCCAGCCGCGCAGCAGTTCGGTCCCGCGCAGTGAGGCCAGCATGCGCCGCGCGTCCTGCTCCGCGATCGGGCAGAGGCGTAGCGCCGTGTCGCGCAGCGCCTCCGTCCACACCCCGCCGAGGCCGGCCAGCAGCACCGGGCCGAACGCGGGATCCCGTACCAGACCGACGATCAGCTCGACCCCCGGCTCGGCCTGCTCCTCCACCAGGAAGCCGGCCGGCCGCAGCCGGGCCGCCATCTCCTCCGCCGCCGGCCCCAGCTCGTCGAAGCGCAGGCCCAGCCGGACCGCGCCGGCCTCCGACTTGTGCAGCAGCCCGGGCCCGAACGCCTTCAGCACCAGCGGCTCGGCCAGCCCGGCCGCCGCCACGAAGCCGCCATCGGGGCCCGTATCGAAGCCGGCGCCGGGAGTCATCACGACGCCGCGCGGCACCGGCACCCCCGCCTCGCCGATCAGCGCCTTGACCTCGTGCTCGTACGCGCTCACCCGAGCAGCTCGCGGATCTTCCTGCGCACCAGCTTGCCCGGCCCGCCCGAGGCGTCCTGGGAGTGCGGCAGCTCGTCGGCGACCACGATGTGATCGGGCCGCTGGTGCGCGGGGAGCGTGTCGGCCAGGGCCAGCGCCAGCTTGGACGGGTCGAGGGTGTGCCCGGCGCGCGGTACGACGGCCAGCAGCACCTGCTGCTCCTGCGCCCCCTCCGGCACTCCGACCGCCCCGGCCTCGGCCACCCCGTCCAGCGCCGAGGCGGCCTCCTCGATCGCGGCCGGCTGGGTCCAGACGCCGCCCTTGATGATCGCGTCCTCCTTGCGCCCGAGCACGCGCAGGACGCCGTCGGCGGAGACGGAGCCGAGGTCGCCGCCCACGTACCACTCGCCGCGCAGCACCTCCGCCGTCCTGTCGGGCAGGCCGTCGTAGCCGGCCATCCGGTGCGGCCCGGCCAGGTTGATCTCGCCGACCTCGTCGATCACCCGGTTCCCCCGGTGGTCGGTGACGCGCACCGCGTTGCCCGTACGGGCCCGCCCCGAGGAGCCCAGCGGCGTGGACCCGTCGTCCACCCGGCCCATGCACGTGTACGGGGCCTCGGTCTGCCCGTAGTAGGAGTACACCCCGGCCCCCGGCAGCCGGTCCTTGATCCGGTCCAGCATGGTCGCGGTCAGCGGCTCGCCACCCAGCATGATCACCTCGATCGAGGACAGGTCCACGTCCTCGTGCTCGGGCGAGGCCAGCAGCGCCGAGTAGAACGAGGGGATCTGCGACACGTGCGTGACGCGTTCGCGCGGGACGACCCGCAGGAAGTTCGCCGGCCCCCAGTCCTGCTCCAGCACCAGCCGCATCCCCGCGTACAGCGCGGGCCCCACGATGGCGGGGAAGCCGATGCCCCAGATGATCGCGCCCGTCCCGAACACCGAGTCGGGGCCGCGCGGCACGTCGAGCCAGATCTGCGCCGTGGCCAGCGACGACGCGTGCGTGTGCACGACGGCCTTGGGCAGCCCGGTCGTCCCCGAGGTGTAGTAGAGCGCGAGGGGGTCGTCGCCGAACCCCGCCAGAGGGGGCTCCTCGTCCGAGTCGCCGGCCAGTTCCCGTACGTCGATCCAGGTGGTCACGTCCGGCAGCGACGGCCTGATCCGGGCCACGACCGAGGCCACGGTCGCGTCGTACACGAAGGCCGTGCAGCCCGACGCCGCCACCACGTCACGCAGCGTCTCCTCCGGCCAGAACGGGTTCAACGCCGCCGTGACCGCGCCGATCTTGGCGTGCGCCAGGTAGCTCTCGGCCACCAGCAGCGTCTCGTTGAGCAGCGCCGCGACCCGCCTGCCCGGCGTGATCCCGGCGGCGAGCAGGGCGTTGGCGCGGCGGTTGACGTTGCGGTTGAGCTCGTCGTAGGTGAAGCGCTGCTCGCCGCAGTACGTCAGCGCCACGCGGTCGGGCGTGCGCATCGCTCCGGCGGTCAGGATCGCGTGGCCGTAGTTGCCGTAGGGTGATCGCGCCATGGGGGAGCCTCCACATCAGAGGGGCGAATAGAGCACGAAGACGTTGCCCGAGGGATCGCGCAGCACGGCCCGCGTCTCGTGCGGCCCCGCCTCGGGAGCCCGCACCACCTCGGCCCCGCGCGCCGCCAGCTCCTTCACCGTCGCGGCGACGTCGTCCACCTTGTACGACGGCGCCGCGGAGGCGGTCACGTGCTCCTCCGGCCCGGCCAGCGCCACGGTGACCCCGCCGCCGTCGAGCGCGGCGAACCGGTCGCCGTCGCGGAACTTCACCGGCAGCCCGTAGAAGGCGATCGCCTCGTCCAGGTCGGCCACGGGGATCAGGACGTTGCCGAGCTTCACGCTGGCCTCCAATGGGGCAGGTCGTCGAGGAACGTCACGCGGACCGGGAGCCCGACGCGCACCCGCTCGGGCGGGCACTCCACCACGTGGCCGAACGCCCGCACCCCTTCCGGCAGGTCCACCCAGGCCATGACGTACGGCTCGCGGCCCTGGTAGCCGGGGGCGAACGAGCGGTGCACGACGGTGTAGGTGTGCACCACGCCTTCGCCCGAGGCCGGCTCGAACACCAGGCTTCCACCGCCGCACCAGGGGCAGGCGGGCTCGGGGAGGTGGATGCGGCGATCACAGGCCGTACAGCGCTGGATGACCAGCTCGCCGCGTACGCAGGCGGCCCAGAAGGCAGAGGTGTCACCGCTCATCGTGCTAGCCAAGCTAGCGCACGCTTGGTTGGCCGACAAGACCCGCCCGGGCCGGTCACTCCCCCTGGAACGACGCCCCCGCCTCCGGATCGGACGCCTCCTCGGCCGGCGCGCCGGTGGCGCTGGGGGAGGTGTTCAGCGGGGTCGGCTCGGGCATCGCCCCCGGAGCCTCCGAAAGCGACGAGCCGGACGAGCCGGACGGATCGGGCGCGTCGGTGGCACGCGTCCCGACATCGGGCGCGCTGGTTCCCCGCGTGCTGAGGCCGGACGTGGGGCCGGACGTGGGGCCGGACGTGGGGCCGGACGTGGGGCCGGACGTGGGGGAGGCTGTCAGGCCGGGTGTGGGGGCGGGCGCGCGGCTCGCGGACGGGGAGGCGCTCGCGGACGTGCTGGTGGTCGGGACCGGGCAGGCGGGACCGTTCACCGCCACCTCGCTCACCTGCGGCCCGTTCCCCGCCGCCGGCTCCGTCATGACCAGAATGCCCAGGTGCGCCCGCCCACCGCACGCGACCTCGCCGGGATCGTGCCGGACCGTGCTGGTGTAGGCGGTGCTGCCGCGCAGCGTGCGGGTCTCCTGCCGGACGGTCCTGGCCGCCCCGCCGTCCCCGTCGCGCCGCGTGTACGAGATCCGCAGCCGCACCGTCCCCGTCCCGGCCGCCGCGACCGAGATCGAGCCCGTCGTGCCGCTCCAGTTGAGGATGGTCGCGGCGCGCACCGTGGCGGCCGACCCCGAGGCGCCGGTCCCCGGATCTCGGCTCGGCGGCGCGGGCGGGGACGTGACACCGGTGGTCAGTGGGGGAGCGGAGGCGGTGCGCGTTCGGGCCGGGGTGGCCACGGACGAGGTAGAGGGTGAGGTGGGGGCGCGGCTCCGGGTGGGGGCAGGGGTGGCGGCGGTGGCCTCGGTCCTGGCCTTGGGCGGCGGCATCAGGATCGTCCCGGGCCCGGCGGGCAGCCCGCTGCCGGACAGCATGATCGCGATCACCGTCGTCACCACGGCCGCCCCCGCCACCCACAACTGGGGCGGCAGCCTGGGCAGGCTCAGCAGCCGGTCGCGCAGGCCGGTCGCGGCGGGGGCGGTGTGGTCGGTCCTGGCCAGCGGGCGGCGCAGCGCGAGCAGCGCCGCCAGCTCCGCCAGATGCCGCCGCCCGCGCTTCTCCCAGTCGGGGCCGTAGTTCGCGACCGCGTCCTGTTCGAGCTCGGCCGCGAACTGCCTGGCCGAGGCGTACCTGGCCGCCGGGTCCTTGGCCAGCCCCCGCCTGAGCAGGTCGCGCAGCGCGTCCGGCACCACCTCCAGCGGCACCGGCTCCACCAGGTGCTTGTCCCGGAGCGCCGGGACGTCCTGCGCCCCCTCCTCCCCGTCCTTGAACGCCCGGTACGGCGGCCGCCCCCTGACCGCCTCGAACAGCACGCACGCCGCCGCGTACACGTCGGCCGGCGGCCCCGCCCGTTCCTGCGTCCACAGCTCGGGCGCCATGTACGCGGGGGTCCCCGCCGGCACGCCCGGCTCCTCGGCGTGCACCACGACGCCGAAGTCGCTCAGCTTGCTGGTGCCGTCGGCCTGGACCAGGACGTTGTCCGGGCTGACGTCCCGGTGCGGCACGCCCTTCTCGTGCGCGGCGGCCAGGGCCAGCAGCGTGCTCTTGAGCACGGCCAGCGCCGCCTCGGGGCCGGTACGGCCGTGCTCGGCCAGCAGTGTGCGCAGCGAGACGCCGTCCACCAGCTCCATGACCACGGCCGCCCTGGTGGGGGTCTCGACGTACTCGTACAGCCGCACCACGTTGGGGTCGTCGATCTCGACGAGCTGGTGGGTGTCCGACCGGAAGCGGTCCATGAACTCGGCGTCCCTGCGCAGGGTGGCGTTCAGGTACTTGATCGCCACGTACGCGCCCGTGGCCTGGTAGGTGGCGAGGAACACGCGGCCGGTGCGGCCGGAGCCGAGCTGGCGTACTTCACGGTAACCAGGAACCAAGTCCTACCCCCATAGGCAGCCGTCATCGATTCGACGGTCTCACCCGGGGTGTGGGTTGTCACGACCGGAGATATTTCGCCCCGTGTGGATGAGAGATGACGCTGAGTGCCGGTGTTATGCTACCCAAGCAAGCGCTCGGCTAACAATCAGGTGGAGGTCGCCGGTGGGGCGCGTGGCGGTGCTGGTGATGGAGATGCAACGAGGCGTCGTCGGCGATCTGACGAAATTTCCTGATCTGGTGGAGGCGTGCGCGCGCCGCGACGTGATCGCCAACGCGGCCCTCGTCCTCCGGGCGGCCAGGCGGGCCGAGATCCCGGTGATCCACTGCACGGCCGCCTTCCGGCCCGACCGGGCCGGCTCCCACAGCGACAACTGCCCGTTCATCGTCGCCCTCCTGAAGGACCCCGAGCACATGCTGGAGGGCACGGGCGCCGTCGAGGTCCTGCCCGAGCTGCGGGAAGGCGGCGACCTGGAGAGCCGCCGTCACCACGGCTTCTCCCCGTTCACCGGCACCTCGCTCGACATGACGCTGCGCTCGCTCGGCGTCTCGTCCGTGGTCGCGCTCGGCGTCTCGCTCAACCTGGGCATCCCCGGGCTGGCACTGGAGGCGGTCAACCTGGGCTACCGGGTCACGGTGGTCACCGACGCGGTCGCGGGCATCCCCGACGACTACGCGCGGGCCGTGCTGAAGCACACGGTCAGCCTGCTCGCCACCCGCGCCACCGCCGCCGGCCTGGTCGAGGCGTGGCGATGATGGACGGGATGCGCCTGGACGGGCGCACGGCGGTGGTGACCGGGGCGGCGGGCGCGATCGGCGCGGCCATCGCCGCCGACCTGGCCGCGCTCGGGGCGAAGGTCGTCGTGGCGGACGTCGACCTGCCCGGCGCGGCGAAGGTCGCGGCCACCCTCCCTGACGCCGAGGCGTTGCCCGTGGACCTGGCGTCGCCGGTGGTCGTGGCGGAGTTCGCGGGCGCGGTGGGGCGGGCGGACATCCTGGTGCACAACGCCGGGGTGTCGATCGTGCAGCCGTTCGTCGAGAGCGATCCCGCGGGCTGGGACCTCATGTGGCAGGTCAACCTGCGCGGTCCGATGCTGCTGACCAAACTGCTGCTGCCCGGCATGCTGGAGCGGGGATGGGGGCGGCTGGTGTTCATCTCCTCCGACGGGGCCAGGGCCGGCTCGGGCGGAGAGGGCGCGTACGCGGCGACCAAGGCCGGGCTCTTCGGCCTGGCCAAGACGCTGGCCCGCGAGGCCGCCAGGGCGCACGTCACCGCCAACGTGGTCTGCCCGGGCCCGACCGACACCCCCATGCTGCGCCGGGTGTCGGAGGCCGAGCCCGGGCTGGTCGACAAGATCGCCCGGGGCATCCCGCTGCGCCGCCTCGGCGCTCCCGCCGACGTGGCGGGCCTGGTCGCCTACCTCTGTACGGAACGCGCCGCGTACATCACCGGGCAGACCCTGTCGGTGAGCGGCGGCGTGACCATGCACTGAACGGCCATGCGCTCACAACGAGTCGTAGACCGCCTGCACCAGGCGCAGGCCGCGCAGGTTGCCGGAGATCGCGTCGGCCATCCTGTTCATCACGTACCCGATGGCCAGGCCGCGCCCCGGATCGCCCAGGCCGATCGAGCCGCCCATCCCCGAATGCCCGAACGCGGTCGGCGAGGGCATCAGGAACGTGAGCGACGGCCGCATGAAGCCGAGCCCGAACGAGGTGTCGAGCAGCAGCACCCGGTCGGGCCCGTTCACCCGTGGCCGCATGGCCTCGGCCAGCGTCTCCTGGCGCAGCAGGTCGCCGGAGAGCAGCGCGCGGTAGAACCCGGCCAGCCCTCTGGCGGTGGTCACGACTCCGGCGGCGGGCCAGCCGGCGCGCAGGATCACCGGGTTGTTCGCGCCGCCCTTGAGCAGGTGCATGCCGGGGTTGCCGAGGGCCCGGTTCATCAGGCTGTGCGGGTCGAGCGCCGCCCGCGCCATCCGCTCCAGCACGTCGTCAGCCCGCCCGCCGGCCGGGGTCTCCGTGACCTCGGGGCGGGCGCGTTCGCCGGCCTTGAGCCGCGCCGTGCGGGCGATCACCGCGGCCGGCGCGCCCACCCACAGCTCCAGCTCCAGCGGGCCGGCGATCTCGGCGGCCACCAGCTCGCCCACCGACTTGCCGGTCACCCGCCTGATCACCTCGCCCACCAGGAACCCGTAGGTCAGCCCGTGATACCCGTGCGCCGTCCCCGGCTCCCACAGGGGCTCCTGGCCGGCCAGCCGGGCCGCGATGGCCGGCTGGTCCTCGAACTCCTCCACCGGCACCTGCTCCGCGATGGCCGGCAGCCCGGCCTGGTGGCTGAGCAGGTGCTCGACGGTGACCGTCTCCTTGCCGCAGGCCGCGAACTCCGGCCAGTGCACCGCGACCGGCGCCTCGACGTCCACCAGCCCCCGCTCCACCAGCCGCAACAGGACGGCGGCGGTGATCGCCTTGGTGCAGGAGTAGGCGAAGGCGGGGGTGTCGCGCTCCCAGGCCCGGCCGGTGTGCCGGTCGGCCACGCCGTCCCACAGGTCCACGACAGGTTCGCCGTCCAGGTAGACGGCGAAGGCCGCACCCAGCTCCTCGCCGTCGGCGAAGTTCCGCTCGAAGACCTCGCGTACGCGGGAGAACCGAGGATCGCAGTGCATCAGACCTCCGCCAGGAAGGAAGTGCTCACTTGGCTGCCGAGCCTAACAACTGGGGACGATTCGGCCCAGACGATCAGCGGGGCACCCTCAACCTCCTCACCCCCGCCGTCGTCCTCGACGCCCTGCGCAGCGCCACCACCGGCGAGGTGCTGAGCCTGGCCATGCCGATCAGGGGCGCCACCTCCTCGCCGGCCCCGCAGACCGTCCCGCACCTGCCGGGCCGCCCCCTGCCGCAGCACTTCATGTCCGTGGACGGCGGCGACTACGCGGCCGGGGCCCGGCCGATCGGGGCGGGCCTGCGGGTGGCCGACGACGCCCTGGTCGTCACCGGGCACGGCACGACGACCCACATGGACGCGCTGTGCCACATGTGGTCGGGCGACGAGCTCTACAACGGCCACCCGGCGGCCAGGGTCCGCTCCTACGGCGCCACCCGGTGCGGCATCGAGCACGTGGGCGGGGTGGTGGCCAGGGGAGTGCTGTACGACCTGCCCGGCAGGCTCGGCCTCGACCATCTGCCGGCGGACTACCGCGTCGAGGCGGGCCTGCTGGAGGAGATCGCCACGCCGGAGCCGGGGGACGTGGTGGTCGTCCGTACCGGATGGCCGGTGGTGTGGCAGCGCTCGCGCGAGGAGTACTGGTCGGGCCAGCCGGGCCTGTCGGCCGAGGCGGGCCGCTGGCTGGCGGCGCACGACGTGGCGGCGGTCGCCTCCGACAACGCCGCGATCGGCGGGCTGAACGCGCGCGGCATGGCCGACGAGCCGATCGAGGACGACCTGCACCTGATCCTGCTGCACCGGCACGGCATCCACCTGATCGAGATGCTCTGGCTGGAGGAGCTGGCGGCGGCGGGGCGCGGCACGTTCGTGTTCGTGGCGGCGCCGCTGCGGATCGAGGGCGGCACGGGCAGCCCGCTCACCCCGCTGGCCATCCTCTGAGCGCCCGCGGAAGTGGACGTGCGGGGCCTCGCCGCCGGAGAATGTGGATCATGAGCGACCGACCGGGCCTGCGCGAACGCAAGAAGGCCAAGACCAGGGCGTTGATCCAGAAGGAGGCGCTGCGGCTCTTCCGCGAGCAGGGATACTCCGCCACGACGGTCGAGCAGATCGCGGACGCGGCGGAGGTGGCGCCCAGCACCGTCTTCCGCTATTTCGCGACAAAAGAGGACCTGGTGATGGTCGACCAGTTCCCGCCGCTCATGGAAGCGCTCGACGCGGTGCCGCCGGACGCCGGTCCCGTCGCGGCCGTACGGATGGCGATGGCGGCGGTGATCGAGGCGCAGACGCCTGAGGAGCGCGCCGACAGCCTGGAGCGGGAGCGGCTGATGTTCTCCGTGCCCGAGCTGTGGGCGTCGAGCATGGAGAACGTCACCGGCGTGATCACCACGCTGCGCGAGCGGCTGGCGGCCCGCGAAGGGCGCGAACCGGACGATCCCGAGCTGCGCAACGTGACCGGAGCGATCATCGGGGTGATGCTCGCCCTCTGGTTCGAGTGGGTGAAGGACCCGGAGACGGACGCGCCCGCCCAGCTCGACCAGGCGCTGCGGCACCTGGAGGCGGGGCTGCCGCTGCCCCGGGGCTGATCCTCGGGGCAGCCGCTGCTCCAGGGCTGATCAGGCGCTGCCCGGGTAGCCGCCGCCGTCGTGGGCCGCGTCCAGGGCGTCGTAGTCGGGGGTGAAACCGCGCTTGGGGATGCTGTCCACGAACACCACGTGCTTGGGCTTCTTGTACGACGCCAGCAGCGTCCGTACGTGCTCGGTCAGATCGTCGGCGGTAACCTCGCCGGCCTCGGGGCGCAGGGCGACGACGGCCTTGACCGCCTGCTGCCAGTCGGGGTCGGGGACGCCGATGACGGCGGCGTCCGCGACGGCCGGGTGCGTCTTGAGCGCCCGTTCCACCTCGGCCGGGTAGACGTTCTCGGCGCCCGACTTGATCATGCGTAGCTTGGGGCCGATGAAGGTGAGGGTGCCGTCGGGTTCGCGGCGGCCGAGGTCGCCGGTGTGATGCCAGCCGTACGCCGTTTTTTCCGCATTTAAGTCGGGGCGGGCGAAATATCCGGAAAAGAGGGTCTTGCCGCGGGCGCAGATCTCCCCGACCTCCCCCGCCGGAGCCTCCGTGCCGTCCGGAGCCAGCAATCGCACCTGCACCAGCGGCGACGGCCGCCCCGCGAACCCGGCCCCGCCCTCCGCCAGCCCGAGGAACGTGAGCATCCCGCCCACCTCGGTCTGCCCGTACCCGCCCATCTTGGAGCGGCACCACGGCGAGTCGTCCACGGTGATCATGTCGTCCCACTCGGCGGAGTGGGAGACGAAGCGCAGCGAGGACAGGTCGTACTTGCCGCCCGCGTTCGCCTTGGCCACCGCGTCGATCATCGGCCCGAACAGGAACGCCTGCGTCACCCGCTCGGCGTCGATCAGCCGGCAGACCTCCTCGGCGTCGAAGGCGGGGGTGAAGATGTTCGTGCCGCCGATCTGGAACGTGGCCAGGCAGAACATCATGGTGCCGACGTGGAAGAGCGGGCCGTCGCTGAGGAAGGTGAAGCCGGGCTCCATCTGCCGGACGACGAGCAGGGACGTGGCGTGCGCGACGAGCGCGGCGCTGCTCAGCAGGGCGGCGCTGGGCCGCCCGGCGAAGGCCGCGGTGTAGAGAGCGAGGACGGGTTCGGCGTCGTCCACCTGGGCGAACTCGCGCACCGGCGCCTCCGCCACGGCCCGCTCGTACTCCGCGCCCGCCTGGAGCCACGTCCCCGCGCCGGCGGCGCGCAGGGACGTGGTGGCCTCCGACGGCTCGTAGACGACCACGGACGGGGTCAGGTCGTCGAGCACGAAACGCAGCTCGTCCGGCGACTGCCGCCAGTTGGCCGGGCAGAACACGGCGCCCAGCCGCGAGCAGGCCAGCAGCAGCTCCAGCACGGCGTGCGAGTTCTGCCCCAGCCACAACACCCGCTCGCCGGTGGCGACGCCGGATCCGGCCAGCGCCGCCGCCAGCCGGCTTACTCTCAGGTCCAGCTCGGCGTAGGTGTGGCGGAGCTCGCCGTCCACGGTGGCGGTCACACCGGGGCGGCTGCGGGCGTGGTCGGCGAGTACGTCGGACAGCGACAGGCTGTGGATCATCATCGGTCTCCAAAGGCCGGCATGACTTCGGTCGCGAAGAAGCGCATGACCCGCTTCATGTCCTCCAGCGGCATCGGCCTGGTGCTGCCGAAGTCGCACAGCAGGTTGCCGAACCCGGCGTCCCTGAGCAGCGAGATCTGCTCGATCACCCGTGCCGGGTCGCCGATCACCTCCAACTGCTCCCACCGGAACTCGGTCGAGACCGAGCCGCCCTTGAGGTAGCGGTCCTGGTAGTACTCGAAGCCCTGCGCCGCGCGGCCGGTCTTCGGGTCGATGGGGGCGCTGCGCTCGTTGAAGATGCGTGAGCGGTCGAACGACGCCTCGAACCGCTCCTGGTCGGCGCGGGCCTGCTCGAGGGTGGGGGCGACGTACACGCTGCGGGCCACCACGAGGTCGGCCCGCTCCGGGTGCCCCGCCCGCGCGGCCGTCTCCCGCCAGGTCTCGGCCGCCTTGACGACCTTCCTGAACGGCGCCGCCGGGTCGGCCAGGATGGGCAGGCCGCGCTCGGCGTACATGGTGACGGTCTCGGGCGAGACGGCCGCGACGTGCAGCGGCGGATGCGGGCCCTGCACCGGCCTGGGCACCAGCGACACCTCGGTCCCGGTCTTGTAGAACTTGCCCTCGTGCTGGTACGAGTCCTGCGTCCAGAGCCCGACGATCACCTCCAGCGCCTCGTTGAACCGGTCGCGCGCCTCGGCCAGGTCGATGCCGAACCCTTCGAACTCGAAGCTCTGGTACCCCCGCCCGATCCCCAGGTCCAGCCGCCCCCCGGACAGCACGTCCACCAGCGCCGCCTCTTCCGCGACGTGGACGGGATCGTGCAGCGGCAGCACCACGATGCCGGTGCCGAGCCGCAGGTCGGTGGTGCGGGCGGCGGCGTGGGCGAGCATGGTGAACAGGTTGGGGACGACGCCGTAGTCACGGAAGTGGTGCTCGGCCAGCCGTACCCCGTCGAACCCCAGCTCCTCGGCCAGCTCGATGAGCTCCAGGTGGTAGTCGTAGACGTCCTTGAAGCTCTGTCCGTCGAAGCGGTGGAAGAGGTGGAAGGTCGAGAACTTCATGCGGCGGCCTCTCGCTAAACCAAGCGCTCGCTTGGGAGCGTACCACGCGAGAGGTCCGGCGGCATGGGCCCGGCGCGCGACGCGGACCCCTTACCGGGTCCGGGCGGCGATGGCTCTTACCGGGTGGCTCCTTCCGGGTGGCTCCTTCCGGGTGGCTCCTTCCGGGTGGCTCCTACCGTGCGCGGGCGGCGATGGCCCGTGCGCACTCCATGGCCTCGGTGCGGGTGGTGTCCACCTCCAGGTCGTAGTGCACGTCCTCGTGCACCACCTCCGCCTGCAGCGCGGCCATCCCGCGGACCCGGTCGCCGCGGGCGACCTCGCGGCCCTCCGCCACCGCGACGTCGCACCGGACGCCGACCCACAGCACCTCCAGCCCGCTGAGGACCTTCTCCCACCGCCGCTGCGAGGACGGCCCGCCGAGGAAGACGTCGTCGATGACGATCCGCGCGCCCGCGCGGGCCATCGCGGCGACGCCCTCCCGCCAGGCCGCCTCCAGCCGCATGAACTCGGACCCGACGCTCACCTCGCCGTCAGGGCCGAACTCGATGCCCGCCGCCGAGCCCTCCATGGACGCCGGCATCGACTCGACGAAGGAGTCGACGCCGACGGCCAGCCACGGCTCAGGCAGGATCGCCTGGAGGCAGCGGGTGATGCCCGACTTGCCGGAACTGGAGCCGCCGTTGAGCACGATCACCTGAACAGTCACCGCACCACCCTAGAAGCCGGGCCCGTGCCGCAGGCAACCCCTTTTCGCTGGTGAGGGTGCTATCGGGTGATGATGCCGGTCCAGTTCAGGGTGGCGATCTTCCAGACCTGCCCAGCCTCGCTGCCGAAATACGGTGACACCCCTGCGTCGTACCGGCCGTCGCCGTCGGTGTCGGAGACGCTGATCGTCACGCCGCTCAGGACGCCGAGACCGGTGTCCGCCGCATAGCGGTTCAGCCACGCCGACCCGATCGACCCCGCACCGGTGAACGGTGACTCCACGCCGATCGGCTGGTCCATGCGCGGGACGCCCACCGACGCCGCGAACGTCGCCCCCGCCGACCGTTCGAGCGTCGCCCCCGAGTACGGACGGCTGCCGTCGGGATGGGCCCCGGCGGGGAAGCCGAGCACGTCGACCGCCGGCCCGACCGGCTGGTTGTAGGCGAAGCCCTGCCCGCCGACGACGTCCACCAGCCGGCCGACGTTGGTGAACGTGCCGGGCGCGGGGGAGACGACGCCCTGGTAGACGTTGACGAAGGCGTAGTCACGGTCGTAGTCGCGCACGTCGTCGAAGGGGTAGGGGGCGGTGCCCATCTTGCCCACGTACAGACCGAAAGGCGCCGTTCCGGCGGCGACCTGGCCGGGGGCGAACACCCACTTGCCGAGCGCACCCATCGGCGCCTCGACGTCGAACACGCAGTGCCCCGCGGTCGCGACGACGTTGCGATACTGCCCCTGCACGGCCGTGCCGGTGCACCAGTGGGGCTCGTTGTCGCTGCCGATGAAGAACACCTTGCCCGAAGGCGTGGGCAGCGTCCCGTCGGGAGCCGCGGCCCCGCCCGGGGCCACCGGGGCGACGACCCCCGGCTTCCCGTCGGGGACGATCTCCGTCGCCGAGCGCTCCGCGGTCATCTCCGTGTGCACGGTGTACGGGGTGGCGGCCCGCAGGTTGGCGCCGTCGTCGGCCAGCCAGAACGCCGCGACCTCCCGCGCCGTCTCGGAGGTGTCGGCCAGTCTCACCGTCGCCACTTCCACGGCCGCCTGCGCCGGCAGCGTGATGAGACTGCTACTCAGTGCGACCATGCCTAACGCGATCAGTGCACGCCTCAAAGTCGGATCTCCCGTCGGTTTCATGGGACGCGTCCGCGCCCCGGGGCCTCGGATCGGGCCCCGGCGGAACGGCAAGATCGTAACCCGGGCGTGCTCCATGATCCAGAGTTTTTGGATCACATGTTCGACTCATGCCAGGGCCGAGAGCAGCCCCATGGTGAGTGCCGTACGTTCAGGGATGTGCTCCACCAGCACGTGCTCGTGCCGCGCGTGTGCCCCGTCACCCACCGCGCCCATGCCGTCGAGCACCGGACGTCCGAGCGCCGAGACGAAGTTCCCGTCGCTGGCCCCGCCGACCGCGACCTCGTCCACCAGCCAGCCGAACCCGGCCGCCACCTCCTGGGCCTCCTTGAACAGCCGCTGCGAGGCGGGGTTGGGGGTCATCGGCGGGCGGTTCCACTCGCCGGTGGCCGAGATGGTGACGCGGGGGTCGGAGGCCCGCAGGTCGGCGAAGAGGTCGTCGATGCGGCCCATCTCCGCCGGATCGGTCACCCGGACGTCCACGCCGCACGTCGCCCGCCCGGCCGCGACGTTGCGGCCGGTGCCGCCGCCGATCAGGCCGACGTTGACGGTGGTGCCGCGCTCACGGGAGCCGGCGCCGGCCAGGGTGGTGACGATCTCGGCCAGGGCGTGGATCGCGCTCGCCCCCGCGTACGGGTCGAGCCCGGCGTGCGCCTCGATCCCGGTCACGCTCACGTTGAACAGCCCCACGCCCTTGCGCGCCGTCTTGAAAGCGCCGTCCATGGACGCCTCGAACACCAGCGTGGCCAGGGCGTCCTCGCTGGCCGCCTCGATGTGCTCGCGCGAGGACGGGCTGCCGACCTCCTCGTCGCCGTTGAACAGGAACCGCACGCTCGGATGCGGCAGCCCCAGCTCGCGCAGGCCGCGCAGCGCCCAGACGGACTGCACGAGCCCGGTCTTCATGTCGAACACGCCAGGCCCGGTCGCCTTGCCGTCCACGACCGCGAACGGCCAGCCGCTCAGCGTGCCGGTCGGCCAGACGGTGTCGTAGTGGCTGAGCATGAGCACCGTCCCCGGGGCGGTGCCCTGGTAGGTCAGCTCCAGGATGTCGCCGTGCTGGCCGCCCTCGTGCAGGATCTCGTCGTCTGGGGTGCCGAGGTGACCGACCGCCCTGGCGCGGATCTCCCGCAGCCCCTTGACCAGCATCGCCTTGTCGTAGCTGTGGGTCTCCAGCTCGACCACGGCCCTGAGGTCGTCGAGCATGGCCGGCAGGGCCTGCCGGGTCCAGTCGGTGATCAGCACGAGATTCCTTTCACGGGGGGACGGGTCAGGAGGGGACGGGCACTCCAGGGCCGAGCGGGACGCCGAACCACCAGAACACGAAGAACAGCAGCGTCCAGACGACGAGCAGGGTGAACGCCAGCGGGATCGTCATCGAGGCCAGCGTGCCGATCCCGGCCGAGCGGCGGTAACGCTGCAGGAAGCCGAGCGCCATCACGAAGTACGGGCTCATCGGCGTGATCGCGTTGGTGCACGAGTCGGCGATGCGGTAGAGGGCCTGGGTGTACTCGGGCGGGATGTCGAGCAGCATCAGCATCGGCACGAACACCGGCCCGACCAGCGCCCACTGGGCCGAGCCGCTGGTCACCACCAGGTTGATCAGGGTGACCACGAGCAGGATGCCGAGGAAGACGACCGGCCCGCTCACCCCGGCCGCACGCAGCAGGCCGGCCCCGTTGACGGCGATGATCTCGCCGATGCCGGTCCACTTGAAGTAGGCGAGGAACTGCGAGATCGCGAAGAACAGCACCAGGATGGGCGCCATCTCGCGCAGCCGTGGGCCATGAAGCCCGGGATGTCCCTGCTGCCGGTGACGGTGCCCGCGGCCCTGCCGTAGGCCCAGCCGACGGCCAGGAAGGCCAGGCCGAGGAAGACGGCGATCGAGGTGAGCAGCGGCGACTGCACGATGCTGCCGCCCTCGCCGCGCAGCGGTGAGCCGGCCGGCAGGACGGCCGCCACGGTCGCGGCCAAGAACAGCACGAGCGTGATCAGCGCGTTGCGCAGCCCTTTGCGTTCCCTGGGGCTGAGCGTCAGCGAGCCGAGGTCGTCCTCCTCCGCGTCGGGATCGACCGGCAGCGACTCGACCCGGCGGGCCAGGATCCGCTCGGTCACCACCGTGATGGCCCCGGCCAGCAGCAGCGACGAGGCGATGGAGAAGTAGTAGTTGGCCAGCGGCGTCACCAGGTAGGCCGGGTCGACGGTGTGGGCGGCGGCCGTGGTCAGCCCCGACAGGATCGCGTCCACCGGCGTGACGAGCGGGCTCGCGTCATAACCCGCCGAGATCGACACGAACGCCACCACGACGCCCAGGATCGGGCTGCGGCCCACGGCGCGGAAGGCGAGCGCGCCGAGCGGGATGAGCACCACGTACGCGGCGTCGGTGGCCACGTGGGCGATCATCCCGGTGAAGGCCAGCGCGAACGTCACCCACTTCGGCGACACCTTCGCCACCCCGCCGCGCAGCACCGCCGCCAGCAGCCCCGACCGCTCGGCCACCGCGACGCCGAGCATGACGACGAGGATCGTGCCGAGCGGCGGGAACGAGGTGTAGTTCTCGATCGCGTCGCCGACCATCATCCGCACGCCCTCGGCGGACAGCAGGTTGCGAGCCGCGACGGTCTTGCCCGACGCCGGGTTGACGGCCGAGACCCCGGCCGCCGCCAGCCCCCAGCTCGCCAGGGCCAGCAGCGCGCTCAGGATGACGAAGAGCCAGAACGGGTGGGGCAACCGGTTGCCCAGGCGTTCGATGCCGCCGAGCACCTTGAGGAGCGAGCTCAGGCCACGTGAACCCGCGACCGCCTCCGACGTGCCCACCGGCCCGCCTCCTTCCCGCATTTCGGTCACCCATTACATGCGGTCAGTAAGCGTTCTGACAAGTCGGAGTCGAGAATCAGTCAGTGTTGGCGGCCTCCCGCAGCGGCAGTCGTACCTCGAACCAGGTGTCACCCGGCACCGAGCGGACCTTGATCTCACCACCGTGCCGACCGGCCACGATGCGGTAGGAGATGTCGAGGCCGAGCCCCGTGCCCTCGCCCACGGTCTTGGTGGTGAAGAACGGCTCGAAGATCCGGTCCTTGATCGCCTCCTCGACGCCGTGACCGGTGTCGCCGATCTCGACGATCGCCTCGTCCTCGTCGTGGGCGGTGCGGATGGTGAGCGTGCCCTCCTCGCCCATCGCGTCGAGCGCGTTGTGGATGAGGTTGGTCCAGACCTGGTTGAGCTCGCCCGCGTAGCAGGGGATCTCGGGCAGCGTGCGGTCGTAGTCGGTGACCACGCTGATGCCGGGCGGGATCTTGCCGCGGAAGATCGCGACGGTGCTGTCGAGCAGCTCGTGCACGTCCACCTGCTGGAACGGCGCCCGGTCCATCTGGGAGTACTGCTTGGCCGAGCGGATGAGCGTGGTGATGCGCTCGGTCGCCTCGGTCACCTCGTTGAGCATCTGCGAGATCTCGATGGCCTCGGCCAGCCAGTGCAGCGCCGACGGGGTGTGCTCCTCGCCCACCTTGGCGCGGATCTTCTGCAGATAGGCGTTGCTGAAGCCGGCGGTGACGAGCGCGGGGGTCAGCTCCCACGCGTCCTCGACGCCCAGCTCCTCCAGCGCCTCGCCGAGCTCGTCCTCGGCGTCGGAGATCTCCATCGGCGAGCGCTGCGGCTGGTTGCCCAGGTTGCTCGTGCACGCCTCCTGCGCCTCGATCAGCGCGCGCAGCTTGTCAGGCGCGATGCCGGCCTCGGCCAGCCCGGCCAGCTGCATGCGCGAGTTCTTGATCAGCGTACGCAGCTCGCTCACCGCGCGCACGGCCGCCGCGGCCGGGTTGTTCAGCTCGTGCGTGAGCCCGGCCGTGATCGTGCCGAGCGCGGTCAGCCGCTGCCGCCGGTCGATGATCTCGCGCTGCATCCGCCCGCCGGACATCAGCCCGTCGAGCAGGTGCATCGCCATGGGGAACCACTCGGCCACGATGTAGGCGAACTTCTTGGCCGGCAGCATGAAGATGCGTGACGGCGCGGTGGCGCGCAGCGTGTGCTGGTAGGTCTGCGGCGCCCGGTCGCCCAGGTAGGCCGCGGTGGCGCCGCCGTAGACGCCGGGCTGGGAGGTGCGCGGCATCGCGACGGTCCCGGCGCTGACCGTCGCGCTGATCATCTGGATCTCTCCGTCCAGCAGCACCGCGAAGCACTCGGCCGGCTCGCCCTGCCGCAGGACGTCCTCGTCCTGGCCGTAGGTCTGCACCCGGCCGCTGATCGCGAGCTTGGTGAGCTGGTCGTCGGTGAGCCGCTCGAACAGGAAGAGCTTGCGCAGCTCGTCGATGTCGATGTTGGGCACGGTGTTGGACCCGGGGCCGGTCTCGGCGCCACAGGCGTACTCGGTCTCGCTCACTGCTTCTCCAAATAACGGTGCACGAGCGCGACGGCCATCGCGCCTTCTCCGACGGCGGAGGCCACCCGCTTGATCGACTCGGCGCGCACGTCGCCGGCGGCCAGCACTCCGGGCACGTTGGTCTCCAGGTAGTACGGCTCACGACGCAGCGGCCAGTTGCGCGGCCGCCGCCCTCCCTGCACCAGGTCGGGGCCCGTCAGCACGAAGCCGCGCGCGTCGCGCTCGACCGTCTCGCCCAGCCAGGACGTGTACGGCTCGGCCCCGATGAAGACGAACAGCCACTGCGCGTCCACCGTGCGCTCCTCGCCCCTGGTGGACAGCGTCAGCCGCTCCAGGTGGCCGCCACCGGCGCCGCCGACGACCTGGGTCTCGCAGTGCACCTCGATGTTGGGGATCGCGGCGATCTGCTCGATGAGGTAGTGGGACATGGACTTCTCCAATCCATCACTCCTCACCAACAAATGAACCTTGCTCGCGAATCCCGACAGGTAGACCGCGGCCTGGCCGGCCGAGTTGGCCGCCCCCACGATGAACACCTCGGTGTCCTTACATGCGGGCGCCTCGGTCAGCGCGGCGCCGTAGAAGACGCCCCTGCCGACGAACTCGTCGAGCCCGGGCGCCTCCAGCCGCCGATAGGTCACGCCGGTCGCCAGGATCACCGCGTGCGCCGCGATCTCGCCGCCGTCCTTGAACCCGACCACGCGCGCCTGCCCGCGCGGCTCCAGGCTGACCACCTTGCGCGCGGTCAGCAGCTCGGCCCCGAACTTCTGCGCCTGCCTGCGGGCCCGGTCGGCCAGCTGCTGGCCGGAGACGCCGTCGGGGAAGCCCAGGTAGTTCTCGATCCTGGAGCTCTGGCCTGCCTGCCCGCCCGAGGAGTACGCCTCCACCAGCACGGTGTTGAGCCCCTCAGAGGCTCCGTAGACGGCGGCGCCGAGCCCGGCCGGGCCGCCGCCCACCACGATCAGGTCGTAGAAGTCGGTGGCCGGTGTCGTGGACAGCCCCACCGCCGCGGCCAGCGTGGCCTGGTCGGGCGACTCCAGCGTCTCGCCGTCGGAGGTCACCACCAGCGGCAGGTGACAGCCCTCGCCGGCCGCCTTCACCAGTTGCGCGCCGTCCGGGTCCTCGGCGAGCAGCCACTGGTACGGGACGTGGTTACGGGCCAGGAAGTCACGCACCTTGTACGACTGCGCCGACCACCGGTCGCCCACCACCCGCAGCTCGGTCCGCTCGACCCGGTCGGTGCGCAACCAGGCGTCGAGCTGGCCGTCGATCACCGGATAGAACTTCTCCTCGGGCGGGTCCCAAGGTTTGAGCAAATAATGGTCCAAATCCACCACGTTGATTGCCTGGATCGCCGCGTCGGTGTCGGCGTAGGCGGTCAGCAGCACCCGCCGCGCATACGGGTACAAATCCATGGCGGCCTCAAGGAACTGCACCCCGTTCATCTGCGGCATGCGGTAGTCGGCCAGGATCGCCGCCACCTCGTCACCCCGCAGGCGCATCTCCTTCACCGCGTCGATACCGTCTCTGGCCGTTTCCGCGCGGACGATGCGGTATTCCTGCCCGTAACGGCGTCTCAGGTCACGGGCGACCGCCCGCGAGACGCCTGGGTCGTCGTCCACCGTCACGATGACCGGCTTGTCCATCTCCCGTACGCCCTTTCCGTGGTCTCCCTCAGTTGAAGGATGTCATGTACACCGGTGTGGGTGAGCACGCGCTCATATCATGGGCGGATGGGCACACGCGACCGCATCATCGACGCCGCTGAGCAGGCGATTCACGAGTTCGGCATCGCGGGAGCCACCACCAGGCGCGTCGCCGGCCAGGCCGGCTGCTCCGAGGCGCTGCTCTACAAGCACTTCGCCAGCAAGGAGGAGCTCTTCCTTGCCGTGCTGCTGGAACGGATGCCCGCGCTCGGCCCCGCCCTGTCGCGGCTGCGGCGACGCGTGGGGGAGGGCGACGTGAGCGCCAACCTGACCGCGTTCACGGCGATGGCCCTGGAGTTCTACACCAGGGCGGCGGCCATCGCCGGGGGCGTGCTGGCCGATCCGCCGCTGCTGACCGGGTTCAGGAAGATGCTGGCCGAGGCCGGCTCGGGCCCGCACGTGCCGATCGAGGCGCTGGCCGAGATCCTGCGGGCCGAGCAGCGGGCCGGGCGGATCGACCCGGCCGTCGACGCGGGGGCCGCCGCGGCGATGCTCATGGGCGCCTGCTTCCACCGGGCCAACCTGGCGAACTTCGTGGACCTGCCCGACGACGACCGGACCTGGGCGGCCACGATCGTCGCCACGCTCGTCAGGTAACTGCGGTCAGGCGATGACGTGGGCCTCGCCGCCGTCCACCAGGAGCGAGACCCCGTTCACGAACGAGGCCCTGTCGCTGGCCAGGAACGCCACCACGTCCCCGATCTCCTCAGGCCGCCCGACGCGCCCGACCGGCACCTGCTCGCCGCGCTGACGCAGCGCGTCGCCGTCGCCGGCCAGGGCGCGCAGCCGCTCGGTCTCGATCGGTCCCGGCATCACGTTGTTGACCAGCACGCCGTCGCGGCCCACCTCGCGGGCCAGCGTGCGTACGAGGCCGGCCACGGCAGGGCGCAGCGCGTTCGACAGGGCCAGCCCGTCGAGCGCCTCGCGGGCGGCCCGGCCGGTGATCGTGACGATCCGCCCCCAGCCGCGCGAACGCATCTCCGGCAGCACGGCGTGCGCCAGCCGTACGGTGCCGAGCAGGTTGCGCTGGACGGCCACGTCCCAGCCGTCCATCCCCACCTCGTCGAAGCGCCCTGCGGGCGGCCCGCCCGCGTTGGCGACGAGGATGTCGATCGGGCCGAGCACCTCGCGCGTCTCCTCCACCACCCGCCTGGCGGCGGCCGGATCCTCCACGTCGGCCAGCACGGCGTGCACGACCTTGCCGAACTCCTGCAGCTCCACGACCGCGTCGGCGAGCTTCTCCGGGTCGCGGGCGCTGACACAGACGTCGCAGCCCTCACGCGCGAGGCTCTTGGCCGCGGCGAGTCCGAGACCCGCGCTGCCACCGGTGACGAGGGCGACCTTGCCCGAGATGCCGAGATCCATAGGGGCGACTATAGATCGTGCGCGCCGCGGATCCGGGCCAGGCACACGTGTGCCCGCTTGTCGGCTCACGGGTGGAAATGCCGCGGTAACCGTGATGAGCTTGGCAAGTGGCGAGAAATCTGATCCTGTCAGGAGGCCTGTTCCACGACTTCGCCGCCACCTCGGCCGCGCTGGCCGGCGTGCTGGCGGAGGTGGGGATCGAGTCGGAGATCACCGAGGACATCGCGGGCGCGCTGAGCGAGCCGTCCGAGGTCCAGCTCATCACGGTCAACGCGCTGCGCTGGCGGATGGACCAGGACCGCTTCGCCGGCCAGCGCGACGAGTGGCGCTTCGCCTTACCCGCGCAGGCGCGCACGACCCTGCTCGACCACCTCGACCGGGGTGGCGGGCTGCTGTGCATGCACTCGGCGTCGATCTGCTTCGACGACTGGCAGGGCTGGCCGCGCGTGCTGGGCGGCTCATGGACGTGGCCGAAGTCGCACCATCCGCCGCTGGGCTGGACGGGCGTACGCGTGCACGGCACGCATCCGGTGGTGGAGGGGCTGCGCGACTTCGACGTGGTGGACGAGGTCTACAGCGACCTCGACGTGCTGCCCGACGTCGAGCCGCTGGCCTCGGCCAACGGCCAGCCGCTGGTCTGGGCCCGGCCGGTGCGCAGGGGCCGGGTGTTCTACGACGCGCTGGGGCACGACACGAGGTCGTACGACAACGAGATCCACCGGACGATGTTGCAGCGGGCCGCGATGTGGCTGCTGAAACGGCCGGTGACGATCATGGACTAGCCGACCAGCCGCGCCACCGGCTCACCTCGACGAGGACGACGGGCCCCTCGGGGCGGCGTTCGCGGTATTGGGCGTACTTGGCCGCCAGCGCGTCGAGCGCCCGCTCCCCGCGCTCGCCGTCCGCCATGATCGAGGCCCGGCCGTCGGCGCGCACCCACCACAGGCGCGTCCAGTCGTCCTCGTAGTGGTCGGCGAGCAGGCTGACGGCGGGGTTCGCGGCGATGTCGCGCAGCCGCGCGAGGTTCGTGGTCGTCTTCGGCTTGTGGTCGACGGCCGTCACCACGTGCCCGCCCATCAGCGCGAACGTGACGGGCACCACGCGCGGGGTCCCGTCGCGAGCGATCCTGGCCAGGCGGGCCACCGGCTGCGCGCCGAACCTGGCCCGCCAGGCCGCCGCGTCCGGCTCGGTCATGATCCCACTGTACGGGTCCCGCTTCCGGCGGGACGTGTCCGGAACGTGCAAGACCGGGCGGCGGTGATCTGGGCACGATGACGGTATGAATGTGAACCTTGCCGCGATCCCCGGCTTCATGGCCGGGCACGCACGCGTCCTCGACCGCCGCCGCTACGACCTGTTCATGGGGGAGGGCGACGCGCAGGGCGTCCTCGCGGCGCTGGAGGGCTACCGCAACCCGGACGGCGGCTACGGCTGGGGCCTGGAGCCCGACCTGCGCACCCCCGAGAGCCAGCCCGGCGCCGCCCTGCACGCCTTCGAGGCGTTCGCCGAGGTCGCCCCGGTCACTTCGCCGCACGCCGCGGCGCTGTGCGACTGGCTGGAGGAGATGACGCTCCCTGACGGGGGGCTGCCGTTCGCACTGCCGGTCAGGGTGCCTGCCGCCACCGCGACCTGGTGGGCGAGCGCCGACCCCGGGACCTCCTCGCTGCAGATCACCGCCGTGTCGGCGGCGGCCGCGCACCGCGTCGCGGCTCACGACCCCGCCGTGGCCGCGCATCCGTGGCTGGAGAAGGCCACCCGCTACTGCCTCGACACGATCCAGGACCTGGAGGGCATGCCGCACGCGTACGTGCTCTCGTTCGCCCTGCACTTCCTCGACTCGGTCTACGACACCCAGCCCCGCGCGGCCGACCTGCTCAAGCGGCTCGGCGCCTTCATCCCCGACGACGGCAGGGTGCCGGTCGAGGGCGGCACCGAGCACGAGTCCCTGCGGCCGCTGGACTTCGCGCCCCTTCCGGGCCGGCCCGTCCGCGAGCTGTTCGAGCCCGACGTGATCGCGGCCGACCTGGTCCGGCTGGTGGGGGAGCAGCAGGACGACGGCGGGTGGACGGTGGACTACGCGCGCTTCTCGCCGGCCGGGTCGCTCGAATGGCGTGGGGCCGTCACGGTCGGCGCGGTGCGGATCCTGCGCGCCAACGGCCTGCTCTGAACGGACCGGGCGGCTTCAGCTGGTCAGGCGGCGGGCCGACTCCGACTCCTGGGCCATGCGGCGCAGCGCGTCGAAGGCCCGGCCGTACAGGACCGTGCCGAGCACCAGGGCCTCGACGGCGGCGTCGCGCGGGCCGTCGAACGGGATGGTCTTCATCTCCACCTCGGCGACGAGCTTGCGCGCGGCCTCGGCGTACGGGCCCAGGTCGATCGACACGCCGAGCTGGCGCATCCTGATGATCGTCTGGGCCAGCTCGCCACGGGGAGGCGCCTCGGGGTCGACATCCCAGCCCAGCTCCTCGACCAGGGCGTCCACCTGGGCGCGGGCGGCCTCCCACTCCTCGCCCGGCTCGGGCTCGACGCCGGGGCTGAGCGCGTAGTGGGCGGTGCCCAGCATCTCGTGGGTGGGCAGCGACTCGTCCTCGACGGACTCGATGACCTTCTTGATCGAGGCCACCGACAGCCGGCCGACCTCCAGCATGGCCCGGATCATGCGCAGCCTGCGCAGGTGCGTCTCGTCGTACTCGGCCCTGGTCGCGGCGGTCTGCTCGCCCTGGTGGAGCATGCCCTCGCGCAGGTAGTACTTGATCGTCGGGATGGCCACGCCGGACTTGGCACTGAGCTCGGAGATGCGCATCGATAGATAATACTGCTATCCAGATCGTGCCAGGTGCCGCGCCGCGCTCACCAGTTCCTGCACCTCGGACTGGCGGTTCCAGAGGAAGACCACCTCAAGTGGCGGAACGTCCTCTTTTATGGGGATAAAGACTAGCGTGTCGGGAATTGTGGTGCCTTCGCGTACGCACAGCGCGTAGCCGGCGCCCTCCCGCACCATGGTGATGACCAGGTCGTGGGTGGCCGCCGACGGGCCCAGGCGGGGGTGGAGGCGATGGCGGACGAATCCCTCCAGGAACCTGCGCGCTCCTGCCACCGCGTCGGACTCCGGCATGACCAGCGGCTCGGCGGCCAGGTCGGCCAGTGACACCGTCTCGTGCTTGGCCAGGTGGTGCTCCCTGTGCAGCAGCGCGTGCACGGGGAAGCGGTTGATGAGCATGCGGGCCACGCCTCTGGGCAGCGAGCCGGGCGCGTACCCGAGTCCCGCCTGAAGGGTGCCGTCGGCGATCGAGACGATCTGCTCGGCCGTTCCCATGGGAGCCACCCGAAGGCGGCCGCCGTGCACCTGTGACAGCAGGCGGGCCACCACGTCGGCCAGCCCGTCGGCCACGCCCAGGCGGGCGGTCTCGCCCTTGCTCCTGGCCGCGGCCACGGCGCGCTCGAAGGCGTCCACCGCCACGGTGGCCTGGGCCAGGAACGCCTCGCCGGCCTCGGTGAGCTGCACCCCGCTCGACGACCGGCTGAACAGCTCGACGCCGATCTCCTTCTCCAGCGCCCGCAACTGCTCCGACAGCGTCGGCTGTGCGATGTGCAGCGCGGCGGCGGCCCGGCGCAGGCTGCCCGCGCGCGCGATCGCCATGGCGTACCGGACATAGCGTAGATCCATCGCCCCACCTCGGCCTGATGATGATGGGCTATCGGTAGATCACACCTCCGTATTACAAGAGGCGGTAGGTCCCGTGAAGGTTCCAGTTACCTTCGAACAGTGATATTTCCGGGCAAAATGGTGAAACGTGCTGGTGGGACCGGGCCCGTGGCCTTTGTCGAGGTGCTCCGAGGGCGACCGAGGACGCGAGAAGCCGTGGTTGCGGCCGTCCGGAATCGCGGGATCGAAGGGATTCAATCAGTTGAACAAGCGCTTGTGCAGGGCAGTGCGGTCCGGTTAGCGTGGTGGCAGGACGCCCGTGCGGGCCCGGAGGAGGTGGCATGCAGCCGTTCGCGGGCCGGGCGGCCGTGGCCGGGATCGGGATGACACCCCTGACCAGGAACTCCGGGCGTACCGAGCTGGAGCTGGCGGCCGAGGCGGGCCGGGCGGCCTGCGCCGACGCCGGCCTCGCCCCGCGCGAGGTGGACTGCGTGCTCAGCTACCACATGAACGACTCCGCCCCCGTCGTCCAGGTCGCCAGGGCCCTCGGGATCGAGCGGCTCGGCTGGCACAACGACATCGCCGGCGGCGGCACGCAGGCGGCGTCGATCCTGGGCGACGCGGCCATGCTCATCCACGCGGGGCTGGCCAGGAACGTCCTCGTCTACCGGGCGCTCAACGGGCGTTCGGGCCGGCGCATGAACGCCGTCTCCACCGGCCCCCAGGAACGCTTCACGTACGGGCTGGCCGGGCCCATCCCTATGTTCGCCCTGGCCGCCACCCGCTACCTGCACGACACCGGGCTCACGGCCGAGCACCTGCACGCCGTCGTCGCCCAGTCCAGGGAGAACGCCGGGACCAACCCCCGCGCGCTGCGCCGCGAGCCGCTGACCCTTCCCGACTACCTGTCCAGGCCGTACGTGTGCACCCCCTTACGCACGGCGGACTGCTGCCAGGAGACCGACGGAGCCTGCGCCCTGCTGGTCAGCGGCGTGCTCGACGGCCCGCGCGTGCGGGCGGTGGTGCGCGGCGGCGGGCCGGGCTGCTCCGCGATGGACCGCGCGCCGGACGTCACCGCCGTCTTCTCCGCGTACGTGGCGCCCATGCTCTGGGAGGCGTCCGGGCTGCGGCCGTCCGACGTGGACACGGCGCTGCTCTACGACGCCTACTCGTGGCTCGTGCCCAGGCAACTGGAGGACTTCGGGCTGGCCGGGCGCGGGGAGCTGGGGGCGTACCTGCTGGAGCGCCGGCACGCCTGGGTGAACCCGCACGGCGGGCTGCTCTCGGAGGGGTACGTGCACGGGCTGAACAACGTGGCCCAGGCCGTGCGCGAGCTGCGGGCCGGGTGCGAGGTGGCGCTGGTGACGGGGTTCGGCGGCAGCTATGGAAGCGCGGCCCTCCTCACCGGTTGAGATTTCCTGGGAAATGCTGAGGTTCGGCGAGACATGTACGGGATGTTCCGATCCCGAACGCAAGGAGATCAACCATGGGGACCACCCGTGGATGACCGGAGAAGCCGGTTCGAAGCCATCTACCGACAGACGTACGAGCAGATCCTCGGCTACGCCCTGCGCCGCTGCGACTCACCCGAGGACGCGGCCGACGTGGTGGCGGAGACGTTCGCCGTCGCCTGGCGCCGCGCCGACGCGCTGCCGCCCGACGGGGAGGCAAGGCTCTGGCTGTACGGGGTGGCCAGGAACGTGCTGGCCAACCACCGGCGCGGCGTGGCCAGGCATCGCCTCAGGAGCGTGGAGCTCGACACCGACGTCGCCGACCTGTACTCCTCCTCGCCCGAGGGCAGCGTCGAACTCGGCGCCATCGCCCGCGCCTTCCGCGAGCTGCCCGAGGCCGACAGGGAGCTGATCTCCCTGGTCGCCTGGGAAGGGCTGGATCACGGGGAGATCGCCAAGGTGCTCGGCTGCTCGCGCAACGCCGTACGCATCAGGCTCTACCGGGCGCGCAAGCGCCTGTCCAAGGCCTTGACCATGGCCGGCGTGGCCGTTCCTCATCTCGTCATGGAGTCAGCATGAACCAGTTGCAGCATCTCGCCAGGGTCCGCGACGAGGACCTGGCCGGGCAGGCGTCCGGCGCGGGGGCGCGGGCGCTGCTCCCCGCCCTCACCGCCGAGGAGCCGGGATCGCGCCCGTCGGCGGTCGTGACGCGCCGTACCCACCGCGCCCGCCGTACCCGCCGCGTGCTGGCCGGCGCGCTGGCGGCCGGGGCGCTCGTCGCCGCTGCCGTCGTCGGCCCTGCCGTCCTGGGTACGGAGGGCATCGCCACCTCCTACGCCAACTCGGCCATGGACATCCGGCTGGAGGGCGACTACTACGTGGCCGTGATCAAGAACCCGCTGGCCGACTACGCCGAGTTCACCGAGGGCTTCAAGGCGGTCGGCCTGAACGTGCGGCTGCGGCCGGTGCCGTCCTCGCCCAGCCAGGTCGGCCAGGTCACCGGCGTCAGCGCAGGCCCGGGCGGGGGCGCCGGCACCGCCTCCTGGCATCCCAACGACGACCGCAGGATCGGCACCGGCACCTCCCCGGCCGGCTGCGACCTCGCGCGCAGCGGCTGCTCGATGACCGTGCTGGTCCGCCGCGACTACCGCGGAGACGGCGTGGTCAAGCTGGGCCGCCCGGCCAGACCGGGGGAGAAGTACCAGAACCTCAGACCGGCCACCGCCGAGGGCGAGATGCTCGAAGGCTTCCGCGTCGACGAGAAGACGGTCGGCGAGGTGCGCGCCGAGATCGACCGGCGCGGGCTGAAGGCGGTCTTCGAGGTCATCACGCCCGCGCCGGGCAACAACGGGTGGCGCGTCGACCCGGCCGAGCAGACGGCCGAGGTGGGCGACGACTGGATCGTCTGGGAGGCCCGGTCGGAGCGGCAGGGCGTGGTGCGGCTGCAGGTGACCAAGGAACGGCTGCCCAAGAACCCGATCTACGGCGGCCCGAAGCCGACCACCTACAACGGCTGACCTCCGGCGGCGCTCCTCAGCCGGAGGGGTGGACGAAGCGCGGGTGGCGGGCTCGCGACTCCCTCCGGCCGAGGAACGGCCGCGCGGCCAGCCAGGCCGCCGCCCCCGCCACGTCACCCGCCACGACCAGCCCCGCTCCGTCCGGCACCGCCACGGCCGGTGCGTTCGCTGGTGGCGTCGGGCCGGCGGTGGCTTCGGGCATTGCCCCGGCCGTCTCCCGGATGGCCTGTCGCACCGCCTCGCGGATCGGGCCGTCCGTGGTGAGCACGCTGCCGGCCAGGACGATGGGCCGGCCGGGTTCGTGCACCTCGGCCACGGTTCTGGCCAGCCGGGAGGCCGCTGCGGCGACGATGGAGAGGGCCAGGGGGTCGCCGTCGCTCGCCGCCCGGCTCACCAGCGGGGCCAGTTCGGCCAGCGCGAGCGGTGGGCGGGCGGACACCGCCGCCGCGAGTTGCGACACCGGATCCGCGCCCAGCCCCTCGGGCAGCAGGTGGCGGACGACCATCCCCACGAGCCCGCCGCCGAACGCCGCGCAACCCGCCGCCCCGGCGTCCGCGGTGCTGTTCGCGGTCGCCCCGGTGGCTGGAGGGCCGCTCGCCGGGGCGGCTGCCGTGTTCAGGGCGCGGATGGTGGCGCGGGCGGCGGCGCGGCCGAGCCAGAAGGCCGAGCCCTCGTCCCCGAGTTGCCAGCCGTACCCGTCGGCGGTCACGGCCGCGTGGTAGTTGGTAATTTTTGCCGCAATTGCCCCCGTGCCGGAAACAAGCACCGTTCCCGAGTCCTCCGCCGTGCCCGCCGCGAACGCGGTCACGATGTCGCCCACGGCCTCGGCGGGGGTGCCGGGCAGGAGGTCGCCGACGACCCGTTCCACCAGTTCCGCGCACGACTCCGGATGGCCCGCCAGCCCCACCACCACGGCCTCCACCTGCGACGGAGCGACCCCGGCCAGGGCGGCGCCGACGGCGGTGGTCAGGTTGGCGGCCGCCTGGTCCAGGCCCAGAGTCCCCGGGTTGGCTCCGCCCGAATGGCCGCGCGCCACCGGCGCGCCCTCTATCGTGAACAGTGCCGCGCGGGAGGACGTGCCCCCGGCGTCGACGCCCAGCACCAGTCGCATGGCAAAAATTATTGCCGACAAGCCTTGACGACGCCACCGCCTGAGCATAATTATCGGCGCGTGGAGCTCCTCAACCGGATCAGGGCCGAGCAGAACGACATGCCGGAGGCCCTGCGCAAGGTCGCCGACGCCGTTCTCGCCGCGCCCGCGGAGGCGGCCCGGCTGACCATCGTCGAGCTGGCCGAGCGGAGCGGGACGTCCACCGCCACCATCACCCGCTACTGCCGCGCCCTCGGCTTCGCGGGCTACGCCGAGCTGCGCGTGGCCCTGGCCACCGAGACCGGCCGGGTGGCGCAGCAGACCTGGGAGACCGACATCGGCCAGGAGATCCTGCCCGACGACAGCCTCGAACGCGTGCTGGGCGTCGTGTCCGGCAACGACATCCGCCTGATCCAGGAGACCCGCGACCAGCTCGACCTGGCCGTGGTCGAGAAGGCCGCGCAGGCCGTGGCCAGGGCGGGGCGGGTGCTGCTGTTCGGGGTGTCGAGCAGCGCGGCCGTGGCCAGCGAGATGGAGTACCGGCTGCAGCGCATGCGGGTGCCGACGTGGAGCAGGTCCGACGCGCACAGCGCGCTCACCGACGCGGCGCTGCTCGGCCAGGGCGACGTGGCGATCGGGATCTCCCACAGCGGCAGGACCCGCGAGGTGATCGAGGTGCTCGCGGAGGCGGGCAGCCACGGCGCGATCACCGTGGCGGTCACCTCGCAGCCGAGATCGCCGCTCGCGGAGGTGGCCGAGCTGGTGCTGACCACGGCCAGCAGGGCGACGAGTTTCCGCTCCGAGGGGTTCGCCGCGATCCACTCGCAGTTGCTGGTGCTCGACGTCGTGTACGTGTCGGTGGCTCAGCAGACGTACGAGCGGACGAAGCAGGCGTTCGACGTCACCGTCCGCGCCGTGGCGGGACACCGCCTACCAGAAGGGGATATATGACGCTAGAACCGCAAGAGTTCGTCGAGCACATCGCTCACCTCGTACGGACGATCCCGGAAGATCCGGAGATCACCCGTGCCGCCGACCTCTTCACCAAGTCGCTCACCGCGGGCGGCATCATCCAGGCGTTCGGCTCGGGCCACTCCGAGGCCGTCGCCATGGAGATCGCCGGCCGGGCCGGCGGGCTCGTCCCCACCAACCGCCTCGCCCTGCGCGACATCGTCCTGTACGGCGACGCCCCCCGTTCCGAGCTCGACCGCTACGACCTCGAACGCGACCCCTCGATCGCCCGCACCATCCTCGACCTGGCTCCCGTCCAGCCGCACGACCTGTTCGTGATCATCTCCAACTCCGGCGTGAACGGCGTCGTCGTCGAGCTCGCCGGCCTCGTCAAAGAACGCGGTCACGACCTGATCGCGATCACCTCGCGCGCCCACGGCGCGGCATCCACGTCCCGTCACCCCTCGGGGCGCAAGCTCACCGACCTGGCGGACGTCGTCCTGGACAACCACGCCCCGTACGGCGACGCCGTCCTGCCCCTGCCCGGCGGAGGCGCGACCGGAGCCGTCTCCACCATCACCTCCGCGCTGCTCGCCCAGCTGGTCGTCACCCGGACGGTACGGAACCTGCTCGAAGCCGGCGAGGTGCCGCCCGTCTACCTGTCGGCCAACGTCCCCGAGGGCGACGCGCACAACCTCGGCCTGGAGGCGCGGTACGCGGGCCGCATCCGCCGCGGCGCCTGACCTCTTCCCCCTGGCCTTCCCTGGCTCCTCCTGGCCTCCCCTGGTCACCGCCTCTCTCCGTCACCCCCCACCATCACCTCCCCCCCACCGTCACCACCTCTTCCCTTCATCTCCTCAGCACGACAACACCTCTGCTCGGCATGCACGAAATTCGGGGGCCGTACAAACCGCAAAGGGAGAACCCAGCCCATGTCCCGAAATTTCGGAAAACTTCTGCTGTCCTTAGGACTCTCCTCCATCCTGGTCGGCGCCACCCTGGTCGCCACCCCGGCCGCCGCCGCCCAGGCGGTCCGCCTGCAGTACCGCACCAGCGCGCCCGGCGCCACCACCGCCCAGGCCGAGCCCTGGCTGCGCCTGCACAACGACGGCACCACCACGATCCCGCTCAACCAGGTCAAGATCCGCTACTACCTCACGGGCGCCGAGACCTACCGGTTCGCCTGCTCCTGGGCCGTGATCGGCTGTTCCACGATCACCGGTACGTTCGTCCGCCAGCAGGGCGACGACCAGTACCTGGAGGTGGGCTTCACCTCGGGCAGCCTGGCGCCGGGCCAGAACACCAGCGACATGCAGCTGCGCTTCTACCGCTCGGACTGGCAGACGTTCACCCAGAGCGACGACTACTCCTACGGCTCCCAGACGTCCTACGCCAACTGGGACAAGGTCGCCGTCTACGTGAACGGGCAGCTCGCCTGGGGCAACCCCACGGGCGCCGACCCTGACCCGGATCCCGATCCCGACCCGACCGACCCTCCGGGCGGCGCGGGAGAGCTGTTCGACGACTTCACCTACGACAACTCGAGCGACCCGCGCCTCGCCCAGCGCGGCTGGACGGTACGGTCCAGCTCTGGTGGGCCCGGCGTGCCCGGCGCGACGTGGTCGCCGTCCGGCGTCTCGTTCCCCGGCGGCCTGCTGACGCTCGACTCCTCGACGAACGGCACCGCCGCGGGCACCGTACAGACCGAGCTGTCCACGTCGAGCCGCAAGTTCCGCGAGGGCACCTACGCCGCCCGCGTCCGTTTCAGCGACGCCCCCACCAGCGGCCCCGACGGCGAGCACGTGGTGCAGACGTTCTTCACCATCACCCCGCTGCGCTACAACCTGGACCCCGACTACGGCGAGCTCGACTTCGAGTACCTCCCGAACGGCGGCTGGGGCGAGCCCGGCAACATCCTCTACACCACCAGCTGGGAGACCTACCAGGCCGAGCCCTGGCAGGCGGTCAACACCCACACCGAGGAGCGCACGAGCTTCGCCGGCTGGCACGACCTGGTGATCCAGGTGTCGGGCGGGCGGATGAAGTATTACGTGGACGGGCGTCTCTTCGCCGACCACGGTGACATCTACTATCCCGAGACGCCGATGTGGATCATGTTCAACCAGTGGTTCATCGATCTTCAGGGAGCCTCGGGGACCCGTACGTACCGGCAGCAGGTGGACTACCTCTACCACAGCAAGAACGAGGTCGTCTCGCCCTCCGTCGTGACCAGCCGGGTCAACGCCCTGCGCGCGGCCGGCACC
Source organism: Nonomuraea maheshkhaliensis (assembly GCF_039529435.1). Lineage (NCBI taxonomy): Bacteria > Bacillati > Actinomycetota > Actinomycetes > Streptosporangiales > Streptosporangiaceae > Nonomuraea > Nonomuraea maheshkhaliensis. The sequence goes on along the minus strand of NZ_BAAAMU010000014.1, from coordinate 70,908 downwards.
GCCTTCAAGGACACCGTCCCCAACCCGTGACCCGCCTCCCGGCACCGTCCCCCGCCCGCCTTCCGTGCGGGCGCGGGCACCTCCCGTCGGGCACCCCCACCGAAGGATCGCCATGAGAAACCGCATCCTGGCCCTGGCCGCCGTGTTCGCGCTGGCCGCCTGCGGAGCCGCCGAGGAGCCCGGGCAGCAGCAGGCCGCGGGCCCCGTGAAGCTGACCGTCTGGATCATGGACGGCAGCGTCACGCAGGAGCTGCTGAAGAAGTTCGAGACCGAGTACGAGGCCGCCCACCAGGGCGTCGACCTGGACGTCCAGATCCAGGCGTGGGACGGTATCGGCGAGCGCGTCACCGCCGCGCTGGCCAGCACCGACGCCCCCGACGTGATCGAGGTGGGCAACACCCAGGTCGCCCAGTACTCCGCCAGCGGTGGCGTGAGCGACCTGAGCGCCAAGGTGGCGGACCTGAAGGGCGAGGACTGGCTGCCCGGGCTGGCCCAGCCGGGCAAGATCGACGGCAAGCAGTACGGCATCCCCTGGTACGCCGCCAACCGCGTCGTGGTCTACAACAAGGACCTGTTCAAGGCGGCCGGCATCGCGGAGCCACCGAAAACCCGCGACGAATGGCTAGAAGTCACAGAAAAGCTCAATAAAGGTGGCAACCAGGGCATCTATCTGACCGGTCAGACCTGGTACGCCCTGGCCGGCTTCGTCTGGGACGAGGGCGGCGACCTGGCGATCCAGGAGGGCGGCAAGTGGAAGGGCGCGCTCGACACGCCCCAGGCGCTGGCCGGCATGGACTACTACAAGCGCCTCCAGGCCCTCGGCAAGGGCCCCAAGGACGCCGACGAGGCCAACCCGCCCCAGCACGAGGTGTTCGCGCAGGGCAAGGTCGGCCAGATCATCGCCGTGCCGGGCATCGCCGCCCGCGTCCTGGAGGTGGACGACAAGCTCAGGGACAAGATCGGCTTCTTCCCCATCCCGGGCAAGACGGCCGACAAGCCGGGCACGGTCTTCACCGGCGGCTCCGACCTGATCATCCCGGCCGCCTCCCAGCGGCAGGAGCAGGCGTACGAGGTGGTCAAGGCGCTGGCGGGGGAGCGGTTCCAGACCGAGCTGGCCAAGGCCATGAGCTTCGTGCCGAACCGTACGTCGCTGGCCGGCGTGCTCGCGGGCGACGAGGGCACCGCCGCCATGGCCGTCGGCGCCGCCAACGGCCGGGCCACCCCGAACACCCCCAACTGGGCTGCTGTCGAGGCCACCTCGGTGATCAAGCAGTACATGACCGCCGTGCTCACCGGAGGAGACCCGGCCGCGGAGGGCGAGAAGGTGTCCGAGTCGATCACTACCACGCTGAACAGCGGATCCTGAATGCCCGCCAGGAACCGCTCGCTCTGGCCCTACCTGCTCATCGCGCCCACGGTGGCGGGCGGGGCCTTCCTCCTGCTCTATCCGGTACTCAAGGCGGCGGTGATCTCGTTCCAGCACTTCCGCATGGGAGAGCTGATCAGGGGCGGGGCGGCGTTCGCCGGCCTGGAGAACTACGCGGAGCTGCTGACCGGCGCCGAGTTCTGGCAGGTGCTGCTGCGCACGGTCGTGTGGACCGCGATCAACGTGGTGCTCATCGTGGGCCTCGGCACCGGCGTCGCCCTCATGCTCCCGCGCCTGCGCCGCGGTCTGCGGCTGGCTCTGATGAGCGCGCTGGCGCTGGCCTGGGCCACGCCGATCATCGCGGCCACCACGGTCTTCCAGTGGCTGTTCCAGTCGGAGCTGGGCGTGGTCAACTGGGTGCTGGTCACGCTCGGCCTCGACCAGTTCCAGGGCTACGCCTGGTTCGCCGACGGCACGGCCACGTTCGCCGTGCTCGTCATCCTGGTCGTGTGGCAGTCGGTCCCGTTCGCCGCGCTCACCCTGTACGCCGGGCTCACCACGATCCCGGTGGAGCTGTTCGAGTCGGCCAGGATCGACGGCGGCACCGGCTGGCAGGTGTTCTGGAAGGTCACCTTCCCCATGCTCAGGCAGCTCTTCGCGTTGATCGCCGCGCTTGAGGTGATCTGGGTGGCCAAGTGTTTCCCCCAGATCTGGGTGCTCAGCCAGGGCGGCCCCGACGGCGCCACGACCACCCTGCCCGTCTACGCGTTCAAGATCGCCCGTGTCCTGCACCGCTACGACCTCGGGTCCGCGGTGGCCATGCTGACGGTGCTCATCCTCGCCGTCGCCCTGATCAGCAATCTGCGTCGGATGGTGCGCTCGTGAAGCGGTTCATGCTCAACGCGGCGGCGGTCGCCGTGCTGGTGACCACGATCTTCCCGGTCTACTGGATGTTCCTGACCGCGTTCAAGCCGACCAGGGACATCCAGTCGGACACCCCGACGTTCTGGCCCGCCAGTCCCACGCTCGACCACTTCGTCACCGCCGTGAACGCGCCGGGCTTCTGGACCTACTGGCGCAACAGCCTGTTCGTCACGGTCGGGGCGGTGCTGATCGCGCTGCTGGTGGCGCTGCTGGCGGCGTTCGCGGTGACCAGGATGTCGTGGCGGGGGAAGGGCGCGTTCGTGGTGGCGGTGTTCGCGGCGCAGATGGCGCCGTGGGAGGCGCTGCTGGTGCCGGTGTTCATCATCGCCCGCGACACCGAGCTGCTGGACTCGCTGGCCATGCTGACCGGCGTCTACTTCATGATCACGCTTCCGTTCACGATCGTGACGCTGCGCGGGTTCCTCGCCGCCATCCCGGTGGAGCTGGAGGAGGCGGCGCAGGTGGACGGCTGCAGCCGGATGACCGCGTTCCGGCGGGTGGTCTTCCCGCTGCTGGCTCCCGGGCTGATGGCGACCTCGCTGTTCGGGTTCATCACGGCGTGGAACGAGTTCGCGTTCGTCAACGTGCTGATCATCAAGGATCAGGACAAGCGCACGCTGCCGGTGTGGTTGTCGTCGTTCAGGGACGTGTTCGGCACGGACTGGGGCGCCACGATGGCCGCGGCCAGCCTGTTCGCGCTGCCCGCGCTGCTGCTCTTCCTCTTCCTGCAACGCCGGGTCGGCACCGGGATGACGGCGGGAGCGGTCAAGGGCTGATCCTGGAGCCGGGTCAGGGCCCAGTGAGAGGCGCGGGTGTCCTGGGCGCGTCCTCGGGCCATTCGGCCGGGTCCGACACGTACGTGCCGCGCCGGGGCACGGTGAAGACCCAGCGCTGCTCCCGCAGCCGGGAGACGGCCCGCCGCGCCGTGACCCCGGCGACCCCGTACTGCCGCATGAGGATCTTCTGGCTGGGGATCACCCGGTTCGGCCGCAGCTCGCCGCGTCTGATCCGGCCGGCCAGATCAGACGCGATGAGCGCGTGCAGGCCGCGCGCGGGCTTGACCCGCGGCACGCCGGCCGGCCCGACGAAGGTGCCCTCGCCGGGCACGGTGTGGACGAGCCCGCGCCTGCGCAGCTCCCTGGCCACGTTGCGCGCGGTGGTGCGCCCGATGCCGAACTCCGCCTCAAGGGCCGCCTCGCTCGGCACGGGTTCGCCGGTGCGCAGCAGGCCGCGGGCGATCCGTTCGTGGAGCATCTCGGCGACCTGGACGTACAGGGGCGTCGGGCCATCACGGTCGAGCATGCTCATAGCGTAGACGTGTCGATACGGGTAAGTAGGCGAAGTCAGTCTTCCGGCCACGACTCCTTCGGCGAGACGTAACTGCCGCGCTGCGCGACGGTGTAGATCCAGCCCTGCTCCCGCAGCAGCGCCATGGCCCGGCGGACGGTCTCGCGCGCCACCCCGTGCTGCTTCTGCAGTGCCGATTCGCCGGGTATGGGACGTCGCGGCGCTATTTCCCCGGCCTTGATCTGATCGCTGATCTTTGTCGCGATCTGCTGGTAAAGCGGGGTTTTCCGCTTCTGTCGCGGACCTCCGGTGGGCGGGCCGACGAAGGCGCCCTCCCCTTGGACGGTGTAGATGAGACCCTCTTCGCGCAAGAGGTGGACCGCCCGCCTGGCGGTGGTCCTGGCGACCCCGAACTCCTGCTGGATCTCGGCCTCGCTCGGCGCCGGGCTGCCCGCCGTGAGCGAGGAGAGCCGCTCTCGCAGGATGTCGGCGATCTGGATGTAGACGTGGGTGTCCCCTTCATAGTCGAGCACGTGAGCAACATAGGCCAAGCCGGGCGACAGCTCTCATATCGTTCGGTCTCGGTAGACAAAGCACATTGCTCATACAGACGAGAAGAGACGACCGTACATGTCGCGCTGACCGGGAGAGGCTCCCGTGGCGGTCGGGCGGAGGCGGACGAAATAGACGTACATCTATTTGGATGAACATCTATACAGACGGGCGGTGGATGGAACTGCTGGAGATCCTGGAGTGCAGCCCGCGGCTGACCCGCGAGCCGCTGGACGCCGAGCGGGCGGCCGGGGTGGCGCGCGTGTGCGACATCACCGGCGCCTTCGAGCTGTCCCGGCCGACCATCAGCCACCACCTGAAGGTGCTCAAAGAAGTCGGGCTGCTGACCTCCGAGCGGCGCGCCTCCTGGGTCTACTACCGGCTGGTGCCCGAGACGCTGGGCTAGCTGTCGGCGCTGCTGACGCTACCTGTCGGCGGGCCTGTCAGCGGGCCCGTCAGTGAGTCCGCCGGTGAGTCAGCCCGACTCGGCCTGCCCCGGTCCGCGCGCGACGTCTCGGCCGGGGACGACGCCTTCTACGTGCTGGTCTGCCTCGGCATTTCGCGCTCATGTGGGGCGGCGGCTTCCTGACCGGCAAGGCGATCGGCCTGCCGTACGACAAGACGACCACGCTCGCCTTCACCGCCGCCGGCAACAACTTCGAGCTGGCCATCGCGGTCGGTGTCTTCGGCGTCACCTCCGGCCAGGCCCTCGCGGGCGTGGCCGGCCCGCTCATCGAAGTTCCCGTCCTGGTCGCCCTGGTCTACGTCAGCCTGGCCGGCCGCCGCCTGTTCACCGCCAAGGAGCCTGCCCGTGTCTGACGGCGCCCCCGAGACCACCACCGGCAAGCCGTCGGCCCTGTTCGTCCGCGTGCACAACGCCGGACGCTCCCGGATGGCCGCCGGCTGGCTCACCCACCTGGCCGCAGGCCGCGTCGAGGTCCGTTCCGCAGGGTCGGCGCCCGCCGGCCGGATCAACCCGGTGGCGGTCGAGGCCATGCGCGAGGTGGGTATCGACATCACCGGCGAGCAGCCGAAGGCGCTCACCATCGACGCGGTCGAGACCTCCGACGCCGTGATCACCATGGGCTGCGGCGACGCCTGCCCCGTCTTCCCCGGCAGACGTTACGAGGACTGGAATCTGGACGAACGCGCCGGCAAGGGCATCGAGATGGTGCGGCAGGTCCGCGACGAGATCCGTGCCCGGGTGGAGAAGCTGATCACCGAGCTCGTCTCGTGAACGGTGATCCTCGTGCGGCGCCGGTCCACCTCCAGTTACCGAGGGGCTGGTGGCGGGGAGCCGGAAGCGGCGGTGAAGGCGGCGTGCCGGGACCTGGCGTCGGCGTCCGGCAGCAGGTCGCGGCCCGCCAGCCAGGACGCCGCCCCTGCCGCGTCACCGGCCGTCGCCACCCGCTCGCCGGCGAGCAGCTCCGACACCGCCCGCCGCACCGGCCCGTCGTTCGTCAGTACGCTGCCCGCGAACACCACCGGCCCCGACACGTGCACCCTGCGCAGGGTCGCCACCAGGTGATCGGCGGCCTCCCGCACGATCCCCTCCGCCAGCGGGTCGCCCGCCTCGGCCGCCTGGCCGACCAGCGGCGACAGGGCGGCCAGCCGCATGTGGTCGGCCTGGGCCAGCCGGACGATGCGGGCGGCGGCGGCGCGCGGCGTGGCCGGCCGCTCGTCGCCCAGGAATCGTGCCCCCACGAGACTCACCAGCTCGTGTCCCGAGCCCGGCAGCAGGGACTCCACGGGCAGACCCCGGTCGAGGGCCTCGATCACCGCCTTGGCGGCCTGGCGGCCGATCCAGAAGCCGGAGCCCGTGTCGCCCAGCAGCCAGCCCATCGCGTCGGCGACCGCGTCCAGCTCGAAGCCGGTCAGCCGGGCCGCCGCCGCGCCCGTGCCGGACAGCAGCAGCGAGCCGTCCGGCTCGGCGGAGCCGGCGGCGTACGCGATCGCCAGGTCGCCCATGCACCGCGGGCCCTCGGCGATGCCGTGACGGGCCCAGACCTTCGCCAGCTCGGGCTCCATCTCCTGGACCAGCCCCGCCACCCCGGCCAGCGACGCGACCACGCGCGCCCCGCCGCCGGGCGGCAGCGCGGACTCCAGCGCGTTCCCGATCGCCGCCACCGCCTTGTCCAGGCCGTGGGCGCTCGGATTGCCCGCCCCGGCCCGCGCGTAGCCGACCCGCGTCCCGTCGAGGGTGTGGACGGCGACCCGGCTGGAGGTGGCCCCGGCATCGACACCGACCACTAGCGATTCAGTCACGGTCCGAGTCTGGGGGTTGACGTGACCGGTAAGCAAGAATAATTTTCGCCAGAAGACCGGGTATTCGGAAGGAATATTCGTGACTTCAGGAGCGCTCGGGCGCGTCGAAACAGAACTACCCGGTTTGCCGGAGGCGTTGCGCAGGGTCGGTGAGGTGATTCTCGGCGATCCCGCCGAGGCCGCGCGGTCGACCATCATCGCGCTGGCCGAACGGGCGGGCAGCTCGCCCGCCACCGTGACCAGGTTCTGCCGGGCCTTCGGCTTCTCCGGCTACGCGGAGTTGCGCGTGGCGCTGGCGACCGAGACCGGCCGGGCCGCCCAGGCGGGCTGGGGCGCGGGTGTCGGTCACGAGATCGGCCCCGACGACCCGCTCGACGCCGCCATCGAGGTGATGGCCGCCGCCGACACCAGGCTCATCGCCGACACCGCCGCCCAGCTCGACCTCGACGTCGTCGCCCGCGTGGCCGAGGCCATCGTGGCCGCGCCGAGGGTGCTCCTCGTCGGCGTCTCCACCAGCGGGAACGTCGCCAGCATGCTCGAAGGGCGGCTGCGCCGCATCGGCATCCCCGGCTGGAGCGCGGGCGACGCCCACGTGGCCCTGTCGGAGGCGGCGCTGATGAAGACGGGCGACGTGGCCATCGGCATCAGCCACCGGGGCCGTACGCGGGAGGTCATGGAGGCGCTGGCGGAGGCGGGCAGCCACGGCGCCACCACCGTCGCCGTCACCTCGTTCGCCCGCTCCCCGCTGGCGGAGCTGGCCGACTTGGTGCTGACCACCGCCAGCAGGGAGACCACGTGGCGGCTCGGCGGGCTGGCCGCCGTGCACTCGCAGCTCTTCGTCCTGGACGCCGTGTACGTGGCGGTCGCCCAGCTCACCTACGAACGCACGAACGAGGCGTTCGAACGCACCATCAGCGCCGTGGAGAGCCACCGCGTGGAGAGAGGCCAATGACGTACGCATCCGAGGTCCTCGGCCTGGCCCAGCGGGTCGCCGAGAGCCAGTCCGAGCCGGTGAGCCGCGCGGCGGCGCTGTTCGTGACCTCGATCAGGGCGGGCGGCGTGGTCAACGCCTTCGGCTCCGGCCACTCCGAGGCCATCGCCATGGAGATCGCCGGGCGGGCCGGCGGCCTGGTGCCGAGCAACCGCCTCAGCCCCCGCGACCTGGTGTTCTACGGCGGGCAGCCGCCCAGCGTGCTCACTCCCGAGCTGGAGCGCGACCCGGCCGTCGCACACCGGATCTACGACCTGGCGCCGGTGGAGCCCGCGGACGTGTTCGTGCTGGTGTCCAGCTCGGGCGTCAACGGCACGGTCGTGGAGCTGGCCACGATCGTCAAGGAGCGGGGTCATCCGCTGATCGCGATCACCTCGGTCCAGCACAGCACCCGCATGACCTCGCGCCACCCGTCGGGCGGCAAGCTGCTCGACCTGGCCGACGTCGTGCTCGACAACGGCGCGCCGTACGGGGACGCCGTTCTCGACCTGCCCGGGGGCGGCAGCTACGGCGCGGTTTCCACGATCACCTCGGCGTTGCTCGCGCAGATGGTGGTCACCGAGGCGGTGGACCGGCTCATCGCGCTGGGCGAGACGCCTCCCATCTACCTGTCGGCCAACGTGACCGGCGGCGACGAGCACAACAAGGCCCTTGAGAGCCGCTACGCAGGGCGCATCAGACGCGGTACATGAAGATCAGGAGTACAACCATGCCTAACACCCCCCATATCTCCAGGCGCGAGCTTCTGCGCGGCGCCGCGCTCGTACCCGTGGCGGGGGCGCTGGCCGCGTGTGCCACGCCGGCGGCGCCTCCCGCGGCCTCCGGCTCGGCGGCTCCGGCGGCGACGAGCGCGGCCAACCCGTTCGGCGTCGCCGACGGCAAGCCGCTGGAGGTCTGGATCTTCGACGGCGGCTTCGGCCAGGACTACGCCAAGAACATCCACCAGCCGCTGTTCGCCTCGAAGTACCCCAAGGTCGAGATCAAGCACAACTCGACCAAGGAGATCACCAAGGTGCTGCAGCCGCGCTTCGCCGGCGGCAACCCGCCCGAGGTCATCGACAACTCGGGCGCCAACTTCATCGACTTCGGCGCGCTCTCCCAGGACTCGCAGCTGCAGGACCTCACCGCCCTGCTCGACGCGCCCTCGTGGGACGACCCGAACGTCAAGGTCAGGGACACCATCGACCCGTCCGTGATCGACATCGGCACCTACGACGGCAAGTTCAGCGTCCTCGGTTACGTCAACTACATCCACGGCATCTGGTACTCGCAGAAGGCGTTCAAGGACAACGGCTGGGAGATCCCGAAGACCTGGGACGAGTTCCTGGCGCTCTGCGAGACCATCAAGAAGTCCGGCAAGATGGCGCCGTTCACCTATGCGGGCAAGTTCCCGCAGTACCTCTACGAGCCGCTGCTCACCATGGCGGCCAAGGTCGGCGGCAACGAGGTGCTGGTCAACATCGACAACCTGGAGGACGGCGCCTGGACCTCCGAGGCGATGAAGACCGCGGCCACGGCGTGGGCGGAGGTGGGCGCCAAATACCTCATGCAGGGCACCACCGGCCTCGACCACGTGCAGACGCAGACCGCCCAGAACAAGTACAAGGTGGCCATGCTGCCCTCCGGCTCCTGGCTGGAGAACGAGCAGAAGACGACCACGCCTGAGGACTTCGCGTACGGGATGTTCCCCATCCCCGACGTGACCGGCTCCGACAAGATGCCCTACGGCACCCTGCACACCCAGCCCGGCGAGAACTTCATCGTCTCGGCCAGGAGCCCCCACCCGCAGGCCGGCATGGAGTACCTGCGCGCCATGCTGTCGAAGAAGGCGGCCGGCGACTTCAGCGCGCTCGTCCGGACGATGACCGTGGTCAAGGGCGCGACCGAGGGCCGCGACATCTCGCCCGGCGTCACCAGCGCCTCGGCCGCGGTCGCCGCCGCGGGCGCCAACACCGTCTACTACCGCTGGTTCAACTGGTACGGCCCGCTCAAGGACGAGGCCATCGCCGCCACCGGTGAGCTGATGTCCGGCGGCCTGACCCCGGACAAGTACCTGGAGCGCATCCAGAAGAAGGCCGACGAGATCAAGAACGACTCCTCGATCAAGAAATACAAGCGCTGATGTTGTTCAACAGGTATCGCCGCGGGCTGTTCATCACCTCGTTCCTGGCAGCCCCGGTGATCCTCTACCTGGTCTACGTGATCGCGCCGTACCTCCAGGCGTTCTACATCGCGCTGACCGACTGGCGCGGGGTCACGGCCACGCCGCGGTTCATCGGCCTGGAGAACTTCCAGCGGCTCTTCGGCGACAGCAAGTTCTGGCAGGCCGTCACGCACAACGGCGCCCTGCTGGTGCTGCTGCCGCTGATCACGATCGTCATCGCGCTGTTCTTCGCGTTCCTGCTGAACGTGGGCGGCCCCTCGGGCGTGAGCGGCATCCGCGGGGCGAAGTTCTACCGGGTGGTGTTCTTCTTCCCGCAGGTGCTGGCCGTGGCCGTGGTCGCGGTGCTGTTCCAGCAGGTGTTCCGGCCGGACGGCAGCGGCATGCTGAACGGCCCCCTGATGGCGCTCGGGATGGACCCCATCGGGTTCCTGTCCGATCGGGACGTGGCGTTCTGGTCGGTGCTGGCGGTCATGGTCTGGCAGGCGGTCGGCTTCTACGTCGTGCTGTTCTCGGCCGGTCTGGCCAGCATCCCGAAGGACATGTTCGAGGCCGCGCAGATCGACGGGGCCGGCCGGATGAGCCTGTTCTTCCGCATCACGCTGCCGCTGCTGTGGGACACCGTGCAGGTGGCCTGGGTCTACCTGGGCATCCTGGCCCTCGACGTGTTCGCGATCGTCTGGGTGATGACCCTGCAGCAGGGCGGCCCCGACAGCGCGACCACGGTCATGGCCGCCGAGATCTATCGCAGCGCCTTCGGCCACTTCCGCTTCGGCTACGCCTCGGCCTTGGGCGTGGTGATGTTCTTCTTCACCGTCGGCTTCGCGATCCTCTCGCTTCGCCTGTCCCGGCGCGAACGAATCGAGTACTGATGACAACGATGATCTCGTGGACGGTGGCGAACTCGCGCAAGCTCGCCCGTTCCGAGCGGCGGCGCCGGCTCGGCCCGCTGGGCGTCCTGACCCACCTGGCGCTGCTGGTCTGGACCCTGCTCGTGATGATCCCGATCCTGTGGACGTTCCTGGCCTCGGTCAAGAGCGAGGACGAGATCTTCAGCGACGCCTGGTCGCTGCCGTCCGCGCTGCGCTGGGACAACTTCGCCAGGGCCTGGGACCAGGTGCACATCGGCCAGTACATGCTCAACAGCGTCATCGTGGTGGCCTTCAGCACGTTCGGGACGATGCTCGTGGGGTCGATGGCGGCGTACGTGCTGGCCCGCTACCCCTTCAAGGGCAACCGGGCGATCTACTTCCTGTTCGTCTCCGGCCTGGCCTTCCCCGTCTACCTGGCTCTGACGCCGCTGTTCTTCGTCGTGCAGAACATGGGCAACCTGCCGGTGATCGGGCCGTTCATCGGCCTGAACACGCACGCGGGGCTGGTGCTGGTCTACATCGCGTACTCGATGCCCTTCACCGTCTTCTTCCTGTCGGCCTTCTTCCGCACGCTGCCCACGGCGGTGGGGGAGGCCGCCATGGTGGACGGCGCCTCGCACACGAGGGTCTTCTTCCAGATCATGCTGCCCATGGCCAGGCCGGGCATCATCAGCATCACGATCTTCAACATCCTGGGCCAGTGGAACCAGTACCAGCTTCCGCTGATCCTGCTCCAGGACCGGGAGAAGTGGGTGCTCACCATGGGCATCGCCGACATCTCCACCGCCGCCGGCTACGACCAGGACTGGTCGGCCATGTTCGCCGCCCTCACCCTGGCCATCCTGCCGATGCTGATCGTGTACACGGTGTTCCAGCGCCAGATCCAGTCCGGCCTGACGTCGGGTGCCCTGAAATAGCGCGCACGCCGGATATATCCGGCTTAGGGTGCGGGGTGTGACCGGCGACATTCAGGCCCTGCTGGCTCGGCACCTGCCGGGCTACCGGGTGCGTTCCGTCCGGCGGCTCGGCACCGGCCTCGACAACTACGTGTCCGAGGTCAACGACGAGCTGCTGGTACGGCGGAGCAGGGTGAGCGAACCGCGCAAGACCCGCCAGGAGGTCGCCCGCCTGGCGGCCGTCAGGGAGCTGTCCCCGCTGCCCGTCCCCGAGGTCGTCTTCGCCGACGACGAGTCCGGCGCGATCGCCTACCGCAAACTCGCCGGCACCCCGCTCAACCTCCTGGAGGGCTCCCCGAGCCTGCGGCCCAGGGAGCTGGCCAGGCCCCTGGGCGGCTTCCTCAGCGCGATCCACGGCGCCGAGCCCGCGCGGATGGAGGAGCTGGCGCCACGGGACGCCTATCCGATGCCGACGCTGCTCCAGGACGCCGAGCTCGACTACCGGGACGTGGAGCGGCACGTCCCGGTCGACCAGCGCCCGCTGGTCGAGCGCTTCCTGCGGCAGCACCCGCCGGCCGAGCCGGAGCTGACCCGCTTCTGCCACAACGACCTGGGCGCGGAGCACCTGCTGGTGGACGCGGACGGCGCCACGATCACGGGCGTCATCGACTGGACGGACGCCGCGATCACGGACCCCGCGCACGACTTCGCGCTGATCTACCGGGATCTGGGGCCGGAGATCTTCGAGCTGACGGTGTCGTGCTACGAGTTCGAGGTGACGGAGGAGGACCGGGCGCGGATCCTGTTCCACGCCAGGTGCGCGCTGATCGAGGACCTGGCGTACGGCCTGAGCATCGGCCCCCGCCACTACGCCGACGCCGCCCTGGCCCATCTGGAGAGAACGTTCGCATAGTGGTGATCACCGCCGGAAAAGCGCTCGCAGGACCGCGCCTTGATCTGCTTGGCTTTCCACCATGACTTCGTCGGCCTGGGTAGGTGAGCGCGTCCGGCTGCGCGCCAGGGAGCCGGAGGACTGGGAGGCCTTCCACGCCTTCGACGACGACTCCGACGCCGTGCGCAGCGGCTGGCGGCTCGTCCCGCCCACCTCCGTCGCACGGGCGAAGAAGGCGGCGATCGAGCACGCGGAGGAGGAACTCGACCTCGACGAGTTCACCTTGGCCATCGCCACCAAGGCGGACGACGTGCTGGTCGGATCGATCAACACCCACACGATCGACCGCGTCCACGGCACCTTCTCCTACGGCATCGCCGTCGGCACGCCGCACCAGCGCAAGGGCTACGCGAGCGAGGCCATCGTGCTGGCCCTGCGCTACATGTTCTTCGAGCGCCGCTTCCAGAAGGCGGAGGCCTGGGTCTACGGCTACAACGACGCCTCGCTCGCGCTCCACCACCGGCTGGGGTTCGTGGAGGAGGGCCGCCGGCGCAGGAGCCACTACGCCAACGGCCGCTATCACGACGAGGTGCTGTTCGGCATGACGGTCGAGGAGTACGCCGAGCGTTACGCCTGAGCGGGGACGCCGAGCGTAGACGCGTACCTGCGCCCATGACCTGACCCACTGATCGTCGCCCACGGCCACGGCGGCGACCGCAGCCGTGGCCGCCGGGCCGCTCATGGCACCCTGGGGCTACAACGGCGCGCTCGCCCTGGCCCGGTGACCTCAATCGGGATCCACCGGCGGGCGCACCGGATCTGACGTCAGAAGGCCGCCCAGCGCACCGGCAGCGGCCGGCCCGCAAGCACCCGGCCCGCAAGCACCCGGCCCGCAAGCACCCGGCCCGCAAGCACCCGGCCCGCCACGACCAAGGGATCGCACCATGACCGAGCAAACGATCACCATCGACGGGATCGACCTGTGTTACGAGGTGTTCGGCGTGCCGGCCGATGCCACCGTGTTGTTGATCGCCGGCGGGGCACAGTCGATGATCTGGTGGGAAGAGGAGTTCTGCACGAGGCTTGCCGAGGCGGGTCGCCAGGTCGTGCGTTATGACCACCGCGACACCGGCCGGTCGACCAGCTCACCGCCCGGACGACCGTCGTACACCGCCCACGATCTGACCACCGACCCACTGCGAATACTGGACGCCCTGGGGGTGGCCCGCACGCACGTGGTCGGGCTGTCGATGGGAGGCGGCATCGCCCAGCGTATCGCTCTCGAACACGCCGAACGGGTGAGCACCTTGTGCCTGGCCTCGACCAGCCCCGCCGTCCCCGCCGAGCACGATCGCAGGCTCCCACCGCCGAGACCGCAGGTGATGGCCACGTTCACCGACCCCGGACCCGAGCCCGACTGGACCGACCGGGACGCGGTGGTGGCCTATCGGGTCGAGGTGGAACGGCCGTACGCGGGAAGTCTCGGGTTCGACGAGCCGCACTGCCGGCAGCTCGCCGCTCTGGAGGTCGATCGAACCCGGGACATGGCCGCCTTGATGACCAACCATTTCATCCTGGACGACGACACCCCGACCGGCTCCCGGCTCGACCAGATCACCGCCCCCACCCTGGTCCTGCACGGCACCACCGACCCGATGTTCCCTCTTGAGCATGGCCAGGCCCTCGCCGCCGAGATCCCTGGCGCGCAGTTGGTCCCCCTCCCCGGTGCCGGGCATCAACAACCGCCACGAGAACTCTGGGACCTGGCCATCGCGGCGATCGTCGAGCACACCGAAAAGACTGAAGCCCGATAGCAGGCGGAAACGCGACTCAGCGCGACCGCCGGCCGGGGTTCGTGGAGGAGGGCCGCCGGCGCAGGAGCCACTACGCCAACGGCCGCTATCACGACGAGGTGCTGTTCGGCATGACGGTCGAGGAGTACACCGAGCGTTACGCCTGAGCGGGGACGCCGAGCCTTACGCCTGAGCGTCCAGCTCGGCCCTGATCCGCCGGGTGGCGGTCACCACGTTGGTCAGCGCCGCCTCGACCTGCTCGTACGTACGCGTCTTCAGCCCGCAGTCCGGGTTGGCCCAGACCCGCTCCGCCGGCAGCGCCGCCACGGTTCTGCTCAGCAGTTCCTCGATCTCCTCGACGCCGGGCACCCGGGGCGAGTGGATGTCGTAGACCCCCGGGCCGAGCCCGCGCCCGAACGCCGCCACCGTCCCCAGGATCCGCGCCCCCGACCTGGCCGACTCGATCGTCGTGACGTCGGCGTCCAGGCCGTCGATGGCGGCCAGGATCTGGTCGGCGTCCGAATAGCACAGGTGCGTGTGGATCTGCGTGCGGTCGCTGGCCCCCGACGTGGCCCGCCGGTAGGCAGCCACCGCCCACTCCAGGTAGTCGTCCTGCGCCGCCCGCCGCAGCGGCAGCAACTCGCGCAGCGCCGGCTCGTCCACCTGGACGATCGACAGCCCGGCCGCCTCCAGGTCGCGGACCTCCTCCCTGACGGCGTCGGCCACCTGGAACACCACGTCGCGCAGCGGCAGGTCGTCCCGGACGAAGGACCAGGCCACGATCGTGACCGGGCCGGTGAGCATGCCCTTGACCGGCCGGTCCGTGAGCGACTGGGCGTAGGTGGACCAGCGCACGGTGATCGGCCCGGGACGGCTCACGTCGCCGTACAGGATCGGCGGGCGGGTGCAGCGCGACCCGTACGACTGCACCCAGCCGTTCCTGGTGACCGCGAACCCGTCGAGGTGCTCGGCGAAGTACTGCACCATGTCGTTGCGCTCGGGCTCCCCGTGCACGAGGACGTCGAGGCCGAGCCGCTCCTGGAGCCGGATCGCGTGCTCGATCTCCGCCTCGACCCGACGCTCGTACTCCTCCTGGTTCAGCGTCCCCGCCGTCAGGGCCGCGCGGGCCGCGCGCAGCTCGCCGGTCTGCGGGAACGAGCCGATCGTGGTGATCGGCAGGGCGGGCAGCCGCAGGTGCGCCTTTTGAGCGGCGGCGCGGCCGGCGTACGGGCCGCGCCCCTCGGCCACCACCGGCGCCGGCAGCGCCACGGACAGCCCGTGCGGCCCGGCCGGCAGGGAGCCGCGGAAGTCGGCCCGCGCCAGCGCCACGACCTCGGCCACCTTCTCCTCCGCGAACGCCAGCCGCTCCTTCAGCTCAGGCGCCAGGTCCGGCTCGTCCGAGACGGAGTAGGGCACGTGCTGGAGCGAGCACGAGGTGGACACCACGACCTGCGCGGCGCGTACGGCGCCCAGGGCGGCCAGCGCGCGCTCCGGCGAGGTGCGCCACACGTCCCGCCCGGACACCACGCCCGCGACCACGGTCTTGCCGCGCAGATCGACACCGGGCATCCGGCCCCTGACCAGGTCGATCCCGATGGCCTCGACCGGTGTGGCGGCCAGCTCGGGCAGGGACTCGCCGAGGTCGCCGAAGTACGACGCCACGAACAGCGCGGGCCGCGTGCCGAGGGCACCCAGTCGTTCGTAGGCGGTCCTGACGGCGGCCAGCTCCTCCGGCGTCCTGTCGCCCACCAGCGCGGGCTCGTCGAACTGCGCCCACGCGACCCCTTCCGCCGCCAGTGCGGCCAGCAACTCCTCGTAGCAGGCCAGCACCTCGTCCAGCCGGTCCAGGGCCGAGCCGAGCAGCAGGAACGTCACCGGCCCCACCACCACGGGCCGCGTCTCGTACCCCAGCTCGCGAGCCTGCCGCACCTCGGCCAGCGGCTTGGCGGCGTCCAGCTTGAACACGGTCTCCGGCCCGATCTCGGGCACGATGTAGTGGTAGTTCGTGTCGAACCACTTCGTCATCCGCAGCGGCGCCAGCCCGTCGGTGCCCCTGGCCATCGCGAAGTAGGGGTCGGCCGCGTCGCGGTAGCGGGCCGGCACCGCGCCGAGCAGCACCGCCGTGTCCAGCATCTGGTCGTACAGCGAGAACGTGTTCGACGGCAGGCCGTCGAGGCCGAGCTCGGCCAGCCGGTGCCAGGTGCGCTCCCTGATCTCGGCGCCCACGCGGTCGAGCTCCGCCCGGGTCGCCCGCCCGTCCCAGTACGACTCCAGCGCCCGCTTCAGCTCGCGCCGCGGTCCGATCCGCGGATATCCGAGCACGGTGGACGCGGGAAATGACCCAGGAGAAGACGGGAAAAATGCGGACATGTTCTGGTGCTCCTTCGAGATCGTTCAGGTCGGTGGAATGCTGCCGACTGCCGGAACGTCATGCACCATGGATCCGTGCTGCTTATGCTTCGGGAGATCCAGTGCTTCGCGCGGGTCGCGGAACGGCTCAGCTTCTCGGCCGCCGCCGCCGACGTGGGGATGTCCCAGCCCGCCATGAGCCAGGCCATCACCCGGCTCGAACGTGCCACCGGGGTCAGGCTCTTCGAGCGGAGCGCCCGCGAGGTGCGGCTCACCGCCGCGGGCAAGGCGCTGCTGGCGTACGCGGAGCAGGTGATCGACTCGGTCCAGGCGTTCGGCGCGGAGGCCGCCCGGCTGGCGCGGCCTACCATTCATCTGGCTTATCCACCCCTCGTCGGGACGCTGGCCGCCCGGATCGTCAGGCGGCTGGCGACGCGCACCCCCGCGGTCGGGGTCGAGCTGCGCGCCGCCGGGCGCGACGAGGCCGCGCGGGCGCTGGCGGACGGCGAGGTCTCGGCGGCCATCCTGGCCACGCCGGCGCCCGCCCGGTTCGTCACGGCGGCCAGGTTCCACGTCACCGTCGACCATCTGGCCGTCCCCGCCGGGCACCGCCTGGAGTCCCTTCCGCGAGTGAGCCCGGCCGAGCTGGGCGGCCAGGTGTTGCTCACGCCGGGCAGCCGCCCGTGGCCGGGGCTGCCCGGCCGCTCCCGGCTGGTGGCCGACGACTTCGCCGCCGCCCTCGACCTGGTGGCCGCAGGGGCGGGCCTGCTGCCCATCCCGCAGCTCATGGTCAGGACGATCCGGCGGGACGACGTGCGCTTTGTGCCGCTGGAGGCGGGCGATCTGCGGATCACGTACGCGCTGGCGTGGTCGAAGGAACGGGTCACACCGGAGCTGATGGCCCTGGTCCAAGCCGTCCAGGACGCCCTGTGGACAAGGTGACTCCGACTACTTGACGCCGACGCGCAAGTACTTGCTATCTTGTGTCAAGTGACGACCACGGAAGACCACGTCGAGCTGGTGGCCGAGCTGGTGCGCCTGCTGGAGACGCGCATCCTCGACCCGCTGGAGATCCTGCTGACCTCCGACGAGCTGCTGAGCCCCGTCAGGGCGCGGCTGCGCGTGGAGGCCGAGGTGTGGGCCGCACAGTTGCTGGGCGCCGACAGGGAGCGGGCCACCGCGACCGCGGCCAGGCTCATCGGCGTGCTCTTCCCCGGCGACGGGCCCTTCGACCCGCCCGACTCGTGGTGGCGCAGCGCGCTGGGCCGGGCCGTGGCACGCACGGCCGGGCACCCCACGGCGGCGGCGGTGCCGTACGCCACGGCGGGCGCGATGCTCGGCATCACCCGCCAGGGCGTGCACGACCTGGTCAAGCGGGGCAAGCTCGACCGGCACCCCGACGGCGGCGTCACCACCTCCTCCATCCGAGACCGGCTCAACCGACCCCAGGAGAGCATCCCGTGGCACCGCAAGACCTGATCATCGATGACCGCCCCGTCAGCCTGGCCGTCCGCGACCACGGCGGAGACGGGCCTCCCGTGCTGCTGCTGCACGGTCTCGGCGGCACCCTGCTGCACTGGGACGCCCTCGCGCCCCTGCTGACGGGCACCCGCCGCGTCGTCGCGATGGACCTGCGCGGCCACGGCCGCTCGGGCGACGGCGCGTGGGACTGGGAGGCCGTCCTCGACGACGTGCAGGCCGTCGTCGACCACCTCGGCCTGGACGCGCCCCTGGTGGCCGGACACTCGCTCGGCGGCATGATCGCCATCCGCTGGGGCCTGCGCCACCCGGACGGCCCGGGGATCGTCAACCTCGACGGCCTGCGCTCGGCCGAGACCGAGCCGCGCCACTACGCCGGCCTCGCGGCGGAGGAGGTGGCCGCGCTGCTGGCGGAGCTGAAGGCCGTCTTCGACGCCCAGGCCGCGGCGATGGCCCAGCCGCTGCCCGAGGCGCACGTCGCGATGTTCCCCGAGCGGGCGCTGCGCCACACGGCCGACGGCGTCCACGCGCGCCCCGACGCCGAGCTGGCCGTGCGGGTCAGATACGACCCGCACTTCCAGGACAGCGTCCCCGCGGTTGCGGACTTGCGCTGCCCGGCCCTGTTCGTGCTGGCCACCAGGAACCTGCCGGGGCTGCCCGGCCGGACCGGCGACCTCATGCCGGCACTGCGCGCGGGCATCCGCCGCGACCTGACGGTGCTCACCGCCGACCGCCCGCACCTGCGCGTGCTCGAACTGGACGCCAGCCACAACATGCTCGATGAGCAGCCCGAGCGCATCGCCGAAGCCGTCCTGTCACTGCGCGCGCAGCCTGCGGGGGCCTGAACGCCGGGCCTGAACACGGGGCCCGAACACGGGGGCTGATCATTGGGCCCGAGCACGGGGGCTGATCATTGGGCCCGAACATTGGGCCTGACCACCGGAGGGCCGATCAGTGGGACCTGATCTAGTGGGCCGGCAGGTTCTTGAGCGCCTCGCGGCGGCTGAGCCCCGAGATGCCCTTGGCCTTCACGTAGCGGATCACCTCGCCGGGATTGGTCTTGGCGAACTCGCGTAAGGCCCAGCCGATCGCCTTGCGGGCGAAGAAGTCGTTGTCCGACAGACTCGGCTCGATGCACGCGTACAACAGAGCCGTGTCCGTACGCGACTTGAACCGGTTCTGGCACAGGATGGCCGTGCGCCGCTTCCACAGGTCGTCGTCGTGCGCCCACTCCAGCATGAGCGGCCGCATCGAGTCGGGATAGGCGGCCAGCAGCCCGCCGACGCGGTGGGTGGCCAGCTCGTCGACCAGGTCCCACCAGGCGCCGGTGACGATCATCTCCTCGTACATCGGCACGGTGTAGAGGGTCTGGAACTCCCGGTAGAGGTGATAGCCGGACAGCTCGACGGCGGCGTAGCGCTCCTCGCGGTATTCGGCCTCGCGCCACAGCGACAGCACGGCGCGCCGCCACTCGGGAGCGCTGCCCAGCCGGTGCTCGGCGAACACCTTCCGCAGCACCGCCCGCCGGGGGACCGCCTTGACGCCGAGGAAGGGCATGCTGGACTTCATGTAGGCGCGCATGGTCTCGGCCTTGGCGGGCTCGGCCGCCTCCTGCAGTGCCAGGCGCACCTCCTTGCCGAGGCTCATCCCTTTTGGGTGGTGCGCTCGCCGGTGGCGAGCCCGTCGAAGAGCACGGTGATGTAGTGCTCCGCCAGGCCGGCCGTGTTGAGCCTGCCGCCGGGGCGGAACCAGCGCACCGCCACCCAGATCGTGTCCCTGATCATCCGGTAGGTCAGCTTGGGGTCGACGTCGGCCCGGAACAGCCCGGCCGCCTGCCCCGCCTTGATCTGCGAGACCCAGATCTGCTCGACCTCGTCCTCGGCCTTGACCAGGTAGTTGAAGCGCTCGAACTGGCGCAGGTAGTTCCAGTCGTTCTGCATCACCGTGATGGCGGCGCGGTGGGGCTCCAGCGTGCCGAAGCCGATGCGCACCATCTCCGACAGCACGGTGCGCGGGTCGGCCTTGGTGTCGAGGGCCGCGCGGTAGCGGGCGATGAGGTCGTCGAGGAAGGTGGACAGCACCTCGTCGACGATCGTCTCCTTGGAGTCGAAGTGGTGGTAGAGACTTCCGGAGAGGATGCCCGCCTCGTCGGCGATCTCGCGTACGGTCGTGGCCTGGAAGCCCTTGCGCGCGAAGAGCTCCGCAGCGAGCTTGACGAGGTGGTCGCGACGCTCGGACGCCGACCCCGATGAGGTCGCGCGCTGGCGCTTGGCCGGGGCGGCGGTGGTGCCGGAGTTCTTTCGCGTGGTCACGACACCATTATGAGCCATCGGACAATCGCTTGTTCACCTTACCGGCCCAGCTCATACGGCATTCCCGCACATACCAAGCGCTTGCTACGATATCGGGATGAGTGAGGCGTACATCGTCGGCGCCGTCCGCACCCCCGTCGGGCGCAGGAGCGGCGGGCTGTCCGGAGCCCACCCCGCCGACCTCGGCGCGCACGTCCTCAGAGAGCTGATGTACCGCGCCGACGCCGACCCGTCCGCCGTCGAGGACGTGATCTTCGGCTGCGTGGACACCATCGGTCCCCAGGCCGGCGACGTCGCCCGCACCTGCTGGCTCGCGGCGGGACTGCCGGAGGAGGTGCCGGGCGTCACGATCGACCGCCAGTGCGGCTCCTCCCAGCAGGCGCTGCACTTCGCCGCCCAGGGCGTGCTGTCCGGCACGAACGACCTGGTGGTGGCCGGGGGTGTGCAGAACATGAGCATGATCCCCATCTCCTCCGCGATGCTCGCGGGCCGGCCGCTCGGGCACGAGACGCCGTTCTCCGGCTCCAAGGGCTGGGCGCAGCGGTACGGCACCCAGGAGGTCTCCCAGTTCGCCGGCGCCGAGCTGATCGCCGAGCGCTGGGGCGTCTCGCGCGAGGAGATGGAACGGTACGCGTACGAGTCGCACCGCCGGGCCCTGCACGCCATCGACGCCGGGCACTTCGGGCGCGAGATCGCCCCCTTCGAAGGCGTCGCCGTGGACGAGGGCCCGCGCAGGGACACCACCCGCGAGCGGATGGCCGCGCTCAGGCCGCTGACGGACGGCGGCCGCCTGACCGCGGCCCTGGCCTCCCAGATCTCCGACGGCGCCGCCGCCCTGCTCGTCGCCTCGCCGCGCGCGGTGCGCGAGCACGGCCTGACGCCGCGCGCCCGCGTGCACCACCTGTCGGCGCGCGGCGACGACCCGATCATGATGCTCTCCGCCCCCATCCCCGCCACCGTGCACGCGCTCGGGGTGACCGGCCTGTCCATCGGGGACTTCGACGCGATCGAGATCAACGAGGCGTTCGCCTCCGTCGTGCTGGCCTGGATGCGGGAGACCGGCGCCGACCCCGCCAAGGTCAACCCGAACGGCGGCGCCATCGCCCTCGGCCATCCGCTCGGCGCGACCGGCGCCGTGCTGGCGGTCAAGCTGCTGCACGAGCTGGAGCGGACCGGCGGCAGGTACGGCCTGCTCACCATGTGCGAGGGCGGCGGCCAGGCGAACGTCACGATCATCGAACGACTGGCCACGCCCGGCCCGGAATCCCCCTGACGGGGCGGCCTGGGAGCCAGGGGCAGGAGCCGGGCGGATCGTGAGCCGGGCTCGCTATGAGTCGGGTCTGTCATGATAGGAAACGGGCTGACGTCAGAAAATGCCTCTAGCAAATAGGAAACTTTCCTATTAGATTGCAGACCATGCCCCTGAGCGGTGACCTGCTTCGCCTCGCCGACGCCGTCCTCTTCCCCGGTTTCACCGGACACGACCCTCCCGACTGGATCCGCCGCCGGCTCGGCGCGGGGCTGGCCGGCGTGGTGCTGTTCTCGCGCAACATCGCCGGCCCCGCCCAGGTGGCCCGGCTCACGGCCGCCCTGCGCGCGGAGAACCCCGAGGTGCTCGTCGGCACCGACGAGGAGTCCGGCGAGGTCACCAGGCTGGAGGCGGACACCGGCAGCAGCCGCCCCGGCGGTTACGCGCTCGGCGTCGTGGACGACATCGAGCTCACCGAGTCGCTGGCCGCCGGCCTCGGAGCGGACCTGGCCGGAGCGGGCATCTCCCTCGACTTCGCCCCCTCCGCCGACGTCAACTCCAACCCGGACAACCCGGTCATCGGGCTGCGGGCCTTCGGCGCGGACCCGGCGCTGGTCGCCCGGCACACCAGGGCGTTCGTCCGCGGCCTGCAGTCGGCCGGGGTGCCCGCCTGCGCCAAGCACTTCCCCGGGCACGGGGACACCTCCGTGGACTCGCACCACGGGATGCCGGTCGTCGCCGGGAGCGGGATCGAGGACGCGCTGTTCCCTTTTCGCGAGGCCATCGCCGAAGGGGTCAAGGCGGTCATGACCGGCCACCTCCTCGTGCCGTCGTACGACGCCGAACTGCCCGCCACGCTCAGCCCCAAGGTGCTCACCGGGCTGCTGCGGGAGGAGCTCGGCTTCGACGGAATGATCATCACTGACGGCATCGAGATGGCCGCCGTGGCGGGCGCGTACGGGATCGGCGGCGCCTCCGCCCGAGCCCTGGCCGCCGGGGCGAACGCCATCTGCGTCGGCGGCGAGCACGCCGACGAGGCCACCGCGGCCGGGATCCGCGACGCGATCGCGGCGGCGGTGACCAGCGGGCTGCTGCCCGAGGAGCGACTGGCGGACGCCGCTCGCAGGGTCCGCGAGCTGGCCACGTGGGCCGCCTCCTCGGGCAGTCCGGCCCCCGCGAACGGCCACGTGGGCCTGACCGCGGCCCGCCGGGCGATCCGCGTCACCCGCCGCTCCACCGCGGCCGTGCTCCCGCTCGGCCCCGAGCCCTGCGTGGTGGAGCTGGCGCCGGAGATGAACCTGGCCATCGACAGGAAGACCCCCTGGGGCGTCGGCGAGCCCCTGAGCCGCCTGCGCCCCGGCACCTCCACCGTCCGCCTGACGGCGGGCCAGACCACCGGCCCCGAGCTGGAGCGGATGATCGGCCGGGCCGCCGGCCGTCCGCTGGTCGTGGTGGTCAGGGACGTGCACCGCCACCGCTGGCAGTCGGAGGCCCTGAGCCACCTGCTCAGCGCCCGCCCCGACGCCGTGGTCGTGGAGATGGGCCTGCCCGCCAGGTCCGACCTGGGGGCCGTGCACATCGCCACGTACGGCTCCGCGCGGGTCTGCGGCCAGGCCGCGGCGGAGATGCTGACCGGTAGTCTCTGAGATCGTGAACTTCGACGGCGAGGACCTCTCACACAAGGCGCTGGGCGACCGGCTTCCCCAGGGGGAGACCCACGTCTTCCGCGAGTGCGACCTGACGGAGACCGACCTGTGGGGCGCCTCGCTGGCCGGGGCGCGGTTCGAGTCGTGCGTGCTGGAGCAGACCGACTTCCGCAAGGCCGACCTCGACGGGGCGGTCTTCAAGGGCGGGGGCGGGATGGGGATCAGGTTCAGCGACGCCGACCTCATCGACGCGAGCTTCACCGACGTGGACCTGTCGTCGGCCCGGTTCGGCGGCGCGCTGCTGACCGACGTCTCCTTCACCGGCTGCCGCATGATCGGCGCCTCGCTCACCGGGTCCAGGGGCACCGGGTTCAAGGTCGCGCGCTCCAACCTGACTTTGGCCAACCTCGGCGGCTGCTCGCTGCGCGGCGAGGTGATCGAGGGCGTGCGCTTCGACGACGCCGACCTGTCCGGCTGCGACTTCACCCAGGCCACGCTGAGCGACTGCCGGCTCATCGGCGCGCGGCTGCTGCTGACCAAGTTCCAGCAGGCCGACCTGCGCGGGGCCGACCTGGGGCAGCCGGACGACGACAGGCTGCGCGCGTTCGCGGGGGCCGTGATCAACCAGACGCAGGCCAACGCCATCCTCGCCGCCCGCGGCATCACCGTCCTGTAGCCGTCCCGCCGCCCGCCTCGTCGAACGCGGCATCACCGTCCTGTGGCAGCCTCATCTCTGACGGAAGCGCTCGCGGGCAGGCGGGCCAGCGTCGCCTCCGCCTCCGCCATGACACGCTCGACCAGCTCACGGCAGGACGGCAGGTCGTCGATCACCGTGACCACCTGCCCCGAGGCCATCACCCCCAGATCCACCCTGCCCTCCACCATGGCCGCCCGCAGCAGCACCGGCGTGTTCGCCGCCTGCAGCACCTGCGCCCACGTCAGCTCGCGGCCCCGCCGCATGCGCCGCCCCTCGCGCAGCATCGATCGCCAGGACAGCCCCGACAGCCGCTTGAACCTGGCCCCGTTCACCACCGCCCTGACCAGGCGGGAACGTTCGAGCGAGGCCACGAACGGCGTGCTCAGCACCCGGTGCGGCACCCCGTCCACGTCGCGGGTCACCACGGTCTCGCGCGCCGCCAGGTAGAACCGCTTCACCTCGTCGGGCACCGGCGAGTCGGCGGTCAGCAGGAATCTGGTGCCCATGGCGATCCCGCAGGCCCCGTACGCCAGCGCCGCCACCAGCCCGCGCCCGTCGAAGAAGCCGCCCGCCGCGATCACCGGGATGTCCACCGCGTCCACGACCTGCGGCAGCAGCAGGGTGGTCGCCACCGGCCCCGTGTGCCCGCCGCCCTCGCCGCCCTGCACGATCACCGCGTCGGCGCCCCACGCCGCCACCTTCTCCGCGTGCCGGCGCGCCCCCACCGACGGGATCGTCACCACGCCGGCGTCCTTGAGCCGGGCGATCAGCTCGCGGCGCGGCGCCAGCGCGAACGACGCCACCCGCACGCCCTCCCTGATCAGCACCTCGATCCTGGCCGCCGCGTCG
Organism: Nonomuraea maheshkhaliensis; assembly: GCF_039529435.1. NCBI lineage: Bacteria > Bacillati > Actinomycetota > Actinomycetes > Streptosporangiales > Streptosporangiaceae > Nonomuraea > Nonomuraea maheshkhaliensis. Next base: position 46,328 of record NZ_BAAAMU010000014.1, on the reverse strand, counting down.
TCGGCGTCGGCCCGCAGGTTCACCCCGAACGGGGCGTCCGTCCGCTCCTTGACCCTCCTGATCGCCGCGGTCATCTCGGACACCGACATGGTGGCCGAGCCGATCACGCCCAGGCCGCCCGCCGCCGACGTGGCCGCGGCCAGCCGGGCCCCGGCGACGTACCCCATGCCGGTCTGCACGATCGGATGCCGGCAGCCGACCAGCGACGTCAGCGCGGTCCTCACGCCGGCACCTCCCGGTCGCGCAGGCGGCCGGGGTCGAGGCGGTCGAGCACGCGCAGCTCCTCCTCGGTCGGCTCCCGCGTACGGGGGACGTCGTCGCCGGCGCCGGCCAGCTCGAACCCGGTCGCGGCGACCACGTCGGCCACGCTCACCCCGGGATGCGTCGACACCAGCCGCATCGCCCCGCCGGGGCCGCCGAAGTCGAGCACGGCCAAATTCGTCACCACCCGGCGCAGCTCGAACGCGCCCCTGTCGGTGCCGAGCCCGCTGACCATGTCCACTTCGGGCACGAACACCCTGGTCGAGTGCCTCGGGATCCAATAGCTCGTCGGGTCGCAGCGGGTGTTCCCCGGGGCGCCGCGCACGCCGAGCAACTGCGCCTTGGGCCTGGCCCAGTCGCCGACGCAGGAGATGTTCGTGTTGCCGTGCCGGTCGATCTGGCTGGCTCCGAGCATGACGTGCCGCCGCCCGTTCAGCACCAGCCACAGGTGCTCGCGGAAGGGCAGCCACCCCTCCACCACCTGCGGCGCCTCCCCGAGCGCGGGCACGTCGCCGGTGAGCAGGCAGACGCCGTCGTGGGTGAGCAGGTCGGGTTCGAACGTGAGCCGGGCCAGCCGCGCGGCCAGCACCGTGACCGCCCCGCCGATCCCGGCCGCGAGGATCTCCCCGTCGCCCCTGAACGCCTCCGCGCAGGCCACCACGCACACGTCAGCCCTGCTCACGGAAGTCCTCCCACGGCGTCTCCACGTACCGCCGCTGCTCGGCCTCGTCGCGGCCGTAGTCGGGCTCGCACGAGGTGAACCCGGCGCCGCCCGGCGCCTCCACCACGCCCGCCACCATCGAGCGGCTGATCAGCAGCGACTGCACCGGCCCCTCCTTCAGCAGGTCCGCCGGGTCCACCAGCCGCTCGCACGAGACGTAGCAGCGCCCGGCGGCCTTGGCGTAGAGGTCGTCGAAGTACGGGTCGGGGCCCAGGTATTGGGCGTTGCCCCGCGCGTCGGCCCGGTTCACGTGCACGAGCGCCACGTCGGGCCTCAGCGCCGGCACCGCCACCAGCTCCTCCCCGTCCGCGTACGGCGAGCGCACGGTCCGCAGCTCCGGGTTGACCCGCATCACGTCCGAGCCCAACCCGGCCCGCGTCGGCAGGAACGGCAGCCGGTGCGCCCCGGCCAGCAGGCCGAACATGAACATGCCCTCGTCGTACTCGGTGAACTCGATCGCCCCCGTCTGGCGGGCTCTTCTGAAGTGCGGTTCGAGGGGGATGGAGTCGAGGGTCACGAACGGGGCCACGACCCTGCGCACCTTTCCCGCCGCGCAGAGCATGCCGACGTCGGGGCCGCCGTACGAGATGAGGGTGAGGTCGCGGACGGGGGAGCGGAGCAGGGCCTGGACGAGGGCCATGGGCTTGCGGCGCGAGCCCCAGCCGCCGATCCCGACCGCCATGCCGCTCTCCACGGACGCGGCCACCTGCTCGGCCGTCATCACCTTGCTCCCCGGGCGTGCTCCCAGACCGCCCGCCGGGTCGTTGGCCGATGCGCTCACTCGAACCGCTCCCTGTGCCGTTCGCCGATGCCCAGGAGGTTCAGCTCGAAGGTGAAGCCCTGCTCGAAGCGGTAGCTGCGGTTGACGTCCATCGGGTCGATGCCGTTGAGCGACTCCTTCGCGCGGCGGATCACGTACGGATCCTTGGCCGCGATCTGCCCCGCCACCTCCATCGCCGCCTCGCGCAGCTTGTCGCGCGGCACCACCTCCAGGACGGACCCGAAGGCGTGCAGCTCGGCGGCGGTGACGTTTCTGCACGTGTAGACCATGGCTCGGACGAGATGCTGCGGCACCAGCCTGGACAGGTGCGTGGCGGCGCCCAGCGCGCCCCTGTCCACCTCGGGCAGGCCGAAGTAGGCGTCCTCGCCGGCCACCACCACGTCCGCGTTCCCGGCCAGCCCGACGCCGCCGCCCAGGCAGTGCCCGTGCACGGCCGCGATCACCGGCACCGCGCACTCGTACACGGCGGCGAACGCCTCGTAGCAGGCCCGGTTGGCGCCGACCAGCGCCGCGTGCCCCTCGCTGTCGCGCATCTCCTTGATGTCCACTCCGGCGTTGAACCCGCGTCCCTCGGCTCGCAGCACGACCACCCGGGTCGCGGGGTCCTCGCCGGCCGCCCGCACGAGGCGGGCCAGCTTCTCCCAGTCCCGCACGGCCAGCGCGTTCACCGGTGGCAGGTCAACGACCACCTCGGCGACCGCTCCGCCCAGCAACGTGATGCCCATCTCCCCCCTTACCTAACGCTTGCTTGGTACGGTAGCACTCGTGACCGTGACTTACGACTACGCGGGCAAGCGCGTCCTGGTGACCGGTGGCACCAAGGGAATAGGCGCCGGCATCGCCGCCGCCTTCGCCTCGGCCGGCGCCGAGGTCACCGTCTGCGCCAGGACCCCACCCACCGGCCGCGACCATCAATCCTGCGCTACCGGTGCGGCCGGGCGGGGCGCCGACGCGGCCGGCGAGGACCGTGTGGGCGGGCTGGACGTCGTCGCGGCCGGGGGGTTCCGTTTCGTCCAGGCCGATGTGCGCGATCCTTCGGACGTCGAGCGGCTGATCTCGGGGTTCGACCGGCTCGACGTCGTGGTCAACAACGCGGGCGGCTCGCCCCCGGCGCCCCTGGAGGGCACGTCGCCGCGCCTGCACGCCCGCGTCATCGAGCTCAACCTGACGGCCCCGCTGCTGGTCTCGCAGTGCGCGTACCCGCTGCTCGCCGAGGCGGGCGGGGCCGTGGTGATGATCGGCAGCGCCAGCGGCGCCCGCCCCTCACCCGGCACCTCCGCGTACGGCGCCGCCAAGGCCGGCCTGCACCACCTGGCCCGCTGCCTGGCCGCCGAGTGGGCCCCCCGGGTACGGGTCAACACGGTCGTCGTGGGCCTGGCCAACAC